>NZ_JBHXFL010000001.1:389466-597074 GCF_042724095.1 Streptomyces sp. NPDC127100 | reverse complement strand
CGGAAGCCGCCACGGTCGTCACGACGCTCGAACGAACGGCCACCGCGGTCGTCACGACGGTCGTCACGGCGGAAGCCGCCACGGTCACCGCGGTCACCGCGGTCGTCACGGCGGAAGCCGCCACGGTCGTCACGACGCTCGAACGAACGGCCACCGCGGTCGTCACGACGGTCGTCACGGCGGAACCCGCCACGGTCACCGCGGTCGTCACGACGGTCGTCGCGACGGAAGCCGCCACGGTCACCGCGGTCACCGCGGTCGTCACGGCGGTCGAAGGAGCGCCCGCCGCGGTCGCGGTCGTAGGAGCGGTCCCGGTCGGCGAAGCGGCCGTTCCCGGCCCGCTCGGTCCGCTCGGTCTGCTCCACCTCGCGCGGGCCCGACTGCGCCGGCACCGTGACCTCGGCCTCGGTGGCCGCGGCAGTGGCCGTGGCCACCTCGGCCTGCACCGTCTCCGGGTCCTCGCCCCGCTCCCGCGCGACCCTGGCGACCAGCCGGTCCGCCTCCTCGCGCAGTTCCGTGGCACGCCGCTGGGCCCGCTCCAGCTCCTTGGTGAGCTGGGCGACCTCGCGCTCGGCCTGCTGCGCCGCGTTGCCCGCGGACTCGGCCTGGACCTCGGTCATCGACCGGGCACCGGTGATCTCGGCGACCTCCGGCTCGAAGGCCGCGCCGCCCTGGATGATGTGGCGCGTGGCGTCGACGCCCGCGTCCTCCATCAGCCGGAAGATCTGGCGACGCTGGTGCGGCAGGGACAGGGAGACGACCGTGCCGGTGCGGCCCGCACGGGCCGTACGGCCGGCGCGGTGCAGGTAGTCCTTGTGGTCGCCGGCCGGGTCCACGTTCAGCACCAGGTCGATGCCGTCGACGTGGATGCCGCGGGCGGCCACGTCGGTGGCGACCAGGACGTTGACGTAACCGTCCTTGAAGTCGGCCAGCGTGCGGGTGCGGGCGCCCTGGGTCATGCCACCGTGCAGCGCGTCCGCCTTCACGCCCGACTCGCGCAGCTGGTCGGCGACACGGTCGGCGCCGAGCTGGGTGCGGACGAAGATGATGGTGCGGCCCTTGCGGGAGGCGATGGCCGCGGTGACCGGCGCCTTGTCCTTCGGCTTCACGACCAGGATGTGGTGCGACATGGTCGTCACCGCGCCCTGGGCCGCGTCGACCTCGTGGCTGACCGGGTTGTTCAGGTACCGGTCGACGAGGGTCTTGATCTCGTTCTCCATGGTCGCGGAGAACAGCATCCGCTGACCGCCCGGCGGCACCTGGTCGAGCAGCTCGGTGACCTCGGGCATGAAGCCGAGGTCGGACATCTGGTCGGCCTCGTCGAGCACGGCGATCTGCACGTTCTCCAGCGAGCAGGCACCGCGGTTGATGATGTCGCGCAGCCGGCCCGGCGTGGCGACCAGGATGTCGACGCCCTTCTCCAGGGCGTAGATCTGGTTGCCCATGGACGTACCGCCGCAGACGACCTTCATCCGCAGCCCGACGACGTCGCCGTAGGGCTGGAGCGCGTCGGCGACCTGCATGGCCAGCTCGCGGGTCGGCGTCAGGATGACGGCGCGCGGCTTGTGCTTCTCGGTGCGGCCGCCGGCCAGCGTGGCCAGGGTCGGCAGACCGAAGGAGAGGGTCTTGCCGGAACCGGTGCGGCCCCGGCCGAGGATGTCCTTGCCCTCCAGCGCGTCCGGGATGGTCGCGGCCTGGATCGGGAAGGGGGTGGTCACGCCGTTCTGCGCGAGCTTGCGCACGATGCCCTCGGGGAGGCCGAGGTCGGCGAAGGTCGTCTCGGGGGCCTCGACGGCCTCGGGGGCCTCGACGGCCTTGGGGGCCTCGACGGCCTCCTGGCCCTCGGTCACGCCCTCGGCGTTCTCGGGCACGACGACGTGATCAGTACTGATGATGGACATGCGAATGCGAAACCTTCCGGAGTCTCTCAGTCGGCACGCGCCCGTCAACTCCGTGAATCGCGATTCGCAATACGACCGCCTCGATGCGGTCCATCACGGCAAGGGAGAGTACGCGCCACACGGCGCGCTCTGCGGTGGCGCCGGGCAAATGGGATCAAACGATCTACCACCATACGCACCTACCACCCCTGAAGGCAAACCGGGTAGCACATGCCCAGCTCAGCCAGTCCGCCGCCCCGTGTCGGGACCCCGTCGCGGGCCCGGCAGCCGGCCTACACCGGCGCGCCGGCCTCGGGTGCCGGCTCCCGGTGCGCCAGCTGCGTTCCCGGCGGCTCGTGCGCCGACGAGGACGGCTCCGGTGTCGGCTCCGGCGTCGGAGAGGCGGGCGGCTCCGGGGGCGGGGTCGGCTCCGGGTCCACCGTGCGCGGGGGCTCCGGGTCGGCCGTCCGCGGGGGCGTCGGCCCGTCCGGTCCCCCCTTCGCCGGGGCGGATCCGCCGGCGTGCGCGGACGGCGGCCCCGAGGGGGACGCGTCCTCTCCCTCACCGTCCTCGCCGCGACCGTCGCCCTTCCCCTTGCCGCGGTCGTCCGCGCCCTTGTTCCCCCGGCCGTGTCCGCGCCCCTCGCCGGCCGCCGCCGGGCCGTACCCGGCCGCGCCGCCCGACACCGCGGAGCCGTCCGCCGGCGCCCCGCCACCCCGCTCCCCGGCCGAGTGCGACGGCCTGGCGTCCCCGCCGGACTCGTCACCGACGCTCATGCAGCCGGCTGCGGCGGCGACGGCGACGACCGCGGCGGCCAAACGGACGGGTACGTACAAGGGGCGCACGGCGGCCACCTCCGGGGATCAGGAGTCGCCGTGCCCAACTCCCGTCACCCGCAAGAGGACACGCGCGCCGCGCCGAAGGCCGTCACCCGGTCACCGCACCACCGCGTCTCACCCGTACCCGAGGGCGTGCAGGCGCGCGTCGTCGATCCCGAAGTGGTGCGCGATCTCGTGCACCACCGTCACCTCGGTCTCCGCGACCACGTCCTCACGGGTTTCGCAGAACCGCAGCGTCGGCCCCCGGTAGATGGTGATGCGGTCCGGCAGCACACCGGCGTACCACTCCCCGCGCTCGGTCAGCGGCGTCCCCTCGTACAACCCGAGCAGCTCGGGATCGTCCGCCGGCGGTTCGTCCTCGACGAACACCGCGACGTTGTCCATCAGCCGCGTCAGCTCCGGCGGAATCCGGTCCAGCGCCTCGGCGACCAGTTCCTCGAACTCCTCGCGCGTCATCTCCAGCACAGCCCCATTGTCGGGTACGACACATCGGGTACGACACCGCCGCCGCCCACCACCACCCGCTCGCATATCAGCCCGAGGACATGGGCATACGGGACCAATGGCCCGCGTCCCCGCCGCAGTCCTGCACGTCCTGGCCGAGGAGATGAACCGCATCCGCAGCGCCCCGCGCGCCCTCACCCGCCGCCACCGCGCCCGCCCGGTGCCCCCGACGGCGGAGCTCACCCCCCGTTCCCACCCCTGGACCCGCGCCCTCGGCCTCGTCGCCGTCGTCCTGCTCGGGGCCTGGCTCGGCCTGCTGATCGTGGGCAATGTGCGCGTCCCGGTCGGCCCCATGAACACGACGATGACCCTGCGTCCCTCCCTGACCGGCGGCACGAAGATCAACGTCTCACCGCTGGGCGCCCTCGAGCTCGACAGCCACGTCGCCCCCGTGCGTCTCGACGTCAACGTCGACCAGCTCGACCCGGAGCGCGCCCAGGCCCTCGTCGACCACCCCGAACGCCTCTCCGGCCTCCAGGACGAGGTCGCGAAGGACGTGGAACACGGCACCCTCGACCTCGCCGCCCGTTCCTGCGTCGCCGTCGTCACCGGCGCCACCGCCCTCGGCCTCGCCGTCTACCGCCGCCCGCGCCGCGCCATGGCGGCCGGCGGGCTGGCCCTCACCCTCCTGGTCGCCTCCGGCGGCACCGCGTACGCGACCTGGAACCCCGACTCGGTCCTGGAACCGCGGTTCTCCGGCCTGCTCTCCTCCGCGCCGTCCCTGGTCGGCAACGCGCGCAGCATCGTCACCGAGTTCGACGTCTACCAGAAGGAACTGGCCCGCCTGGTGACGAACGTGACCAAGCTCTACGACGTCACGTCCACGCTCCCCGCCTACCAGCCCGACCCGACCACGATCCGTGTCCTGCACGTGTCGGACATCCACCTCAACCCCGCGAGCTGGAAGATCATCGGCTCGCTGGTCGAGCAGTACCGGGTCAACGTGATCGTCGACTCCGGCGACACCATGGACCACGGCACGGCGGCGGAGAACGGCTTCCTGGACCCCATCGAGGACCTCGGCGCCCCCTACGTCTGGGTCCGCGGCAACCACGACTCGCGCGTCACCCAGGACTACCTCGAGGGGTTGAAGAACGTGCAGGTCCTGGACGACGGCCGGGCCCGCACGATCGCCGGCCTGCGCTTCGCCGGCATCGGCGACCCGCAGTACACGCCGGACCGCTCCGGCAAGCCCGGCGCCGAGGCCTCCCAGGAACTGGCCGGCGCCCGCCTGGCCTCCGCCCTGCGCGACCAGACCCGGGCCGGCACCCCCGTGGACGTCGCCATCGCGCACGAGCCGTCGGCGGCCCGCGAGGTCGACGGGACGGTCCCGCTGGTCCTGGCGGGTCATGTCCACCACGAGGACATGGAGGTCATGAAGTACGGCACGCGGCTCCGCGTCGAGGGCTCCACCGGCGGCAGCGGCCTGCGTGCCGTGGAGGGCAAGCACCCCGACCCGGTGCAGGCGTCGATCCTCTACTTCGACCGGGACAGCCGACGCCTCCAGGCCTGGGACGAGATCGAGCTCGGCGGCCTGGGTCTGACGACGGCCGAGGTCCGCCGCCATCTGCCGAAGGAGAACCAGCCGGGCGCGGAGCCGTCGCCGAGCGGGACGGGTCCCTCCCCGACGGGCTCCGCCGGCACCCCGGGCAGCCCGGCCCCCGGCGCTCCGTAAACCGTTTTGGCGATAGCTCCCGCCATCCCATATGCTTCTCACGTCCCCGACGCGCTGAGAAGCGCGCAGGCGGGCCGATAGCCCTCATCGTCTAGCGGCCTAGGACGCCGCCCTTTCAAGGCGGTAGCACGGGTTCGAATCCCGTTGGGGGCACGCAGTACCGTGTGCGACACTTGGTTCGCTGGTTCGCACACAGCCACTTGGTCCTGTGGAGCAGTTTGGAGTGCTCGCCACCCTGTCAAGGTGGAGGCCGCGGGTTCAAATCCCGTCAGGACCGCTGAGGTTTCACGTGAAACCTCGCGGCTGGGTAGCTCAGTTGGTACGAGCGATCGCCTGAAAAGCGATAGGTCGCCGGTTCGACCCCGGCCCCAGCCACAGTGAGGCCCCGATCTACGGATCGGGGCCTTGTTGTTTCCGGTGCCAGCCCGGTCCCAGCCCGGTGCCGTTCCGGCCCGCTCCGGTCCCGTGCGTCCCGCACCCGCCGGCCCCGGGCAAAAGCGTTCGCCAGTAATTTCCCGGGGATGCGATCCTGGAACCCGTATGTCTACGCATCCCGCCCCCGCCCTCGGCGCCCTCGCTCCCCGCCTGACCGAGCTGTCCCTGCGTGACGCGCATCGGCTCGGCCGGAGGCTGGAGGGTGCGCGGAAGATCCGCAAACCGGAAGCCCGAGCCGCCGTTCTCGCCGAGATCGAGGCGGACGTGGCCAAGGCCGAGCAGCGCATCGGCGAGCGCCGGGCCCGCGTGCCCGCCGTGAGCTATCCCGAGCAGCTTCCGGTCAGCCAGAAGAAGGACGTGATCGCGGAGGCCATCCGCGACCACCAGGTCGTCATCGTCGCCGGTGAGACCGGGTCCGGGAAGACCACGCAGATCCCGAAGATCTGCGTCGAGCTCGGCCGGGGCGTCCGCGGCATGATCGGGCACACCCAGCCCCGCCGGATCGCCGCGCGCACCGTCGCCGAGCGGGTGGCGGACGAGCTGGACACGCCGCTCGGCGAGGCCGTCGGCTGGAAGGTGCGGTTCACCGACCAGGTGAACCCGGACGCCACGTTCATCAAGCTGATGACGGACGGCATCCTGCTCGCCGAGATCCAGACCGACCGCGAGCTGCGCGCCTACGACACGATCATCATCGACGAGGCCCACGAGCGGTCCCTCAACATCGACTTCCTGCTGGGCTATCTGGCCCAGCTACTGCCGAGGCGGCCGGACCTGAAGGTCGTCATCACGTCGGCGACCATCGACCCCGAGCGCTTCTCCCGGCACTTCGGCGACGCGCCGATCATCGAGGTCAGCGGACGGACGTACCCGGTGGAGGTGCGTTACCGCCCGCTACTGGAGGAGGACGGCGACGACGCCGACCGGGACCAGATCACCGCGATCACCGACGCCGTCGAGGAGCTGATGGGCGAGGGGAAGGGCGACATCCTCGTCTTCCTCTCCGGTGAGCGGGAGATCCGGGACACCGCGGACGCCCTGGAGAAGAAGAAGTACCGGTTCACCGAGATCCTGCCGCTGTACGCCCGCCTGTCCCATGCCGAACAGCACCGGGTGTTCCAGCAGCACACCGGGCGCAGGATCGTGCTCGCCACGAACGTCGCCGAGACGTCGCTGACCGTGCCGGGCATCAAGTACGTCATCGACCCCGGCTTCGCCCGGATCTCGCGGTACAGCCACCGCACGAAGGTGCAGCGGCTGCCGATCGAGCCGATCTCGCAGGCCAGCGCCAACCAGCGCAAGGGCCGCTGCGGACGCACCAGCGACGGCATCTGCATCCGGCTGTACTCCGAGGACGACTTCGAGGCGCGGCCTGAGTTCACGGACGCGGAGATCCTCCGGACGAACCTCGCCTCCGTCATCCTCCAGATGACCGCGGCCGGCCTCGGCGACATCGAGAAGTTCCCGTTCATCGACCCGCCGGACCACCGCAACATCCGCGACGGCGTGCAGCTCCTCCAGGAGCTGGGCGCGCTCGACCCGGCGCAGAAGGACGCGCGCAAGCGGCTGACCGACACCGGCCGCAAGCTGGCCCAGCTGCCCGTCGACCCGCGGCTGGCCCGGATGGTGCTGGAGGCCGACAAGAACGGCTGCGCCCGCGAGGTCATGGTCATCGCGGCGGCCCTGTCCATCCAGGACCCGCGGGAACGCCCCTCCGAGAAGCAGGCGCAGGCCGACCAGCAGCACGCCCGGTTCAAGGACGAGACCAGCGACTTCCTCGCGTTCCTCAACCTCTGGCGGTACGTGCGCGAGCAGCAGAAGGAGCGCGGCTCGTCGTCCTTCCGCCGGATGTGCAAGCAGGAGTACCTCAACTTCCTGCGCATTCGCGAGTGGCAGGACATCTACACGCAGCTGCGCACGGTCGCCAAGCAGATGGGCATCCACCTCAACGACGCCGACCACGCCGCGCCCGACGACCGCGTGCACGTGTCGCTGCTGGCGGGCCTGCTCTCCCACGTCGGCATGAAGGACGTGAAGGACGCCGGGAGCGAGGGCGGGAGGGGCACAGCGAAGAACGAGTACCTGGGGGCCCGCAACGCCAAGTTCGCGATCTTCCCCGGCTCGGCGCTGTTCAAGAAGCCGCCGCGCTTCGTGATGTCCGCGGAGCTGGTGGAGACCTCCCGGCTCTGGGCCCGCGTCAACGCGAAGATCGAGCCCGAGTGGGTGGAGCCGCTCGCCGGGCACCTCCTCAAGCGCACCTACAGCGAGCCGCACTGGGAGAAGGACCAGGCGGCGGTCATGGCGTACGAGAAGGTGACGCTGTACGGCGTGCCGATCGTGGCGCAGCGCAAGGTGAACTACGGGCGGATCGACCCGGAGGCCAGCCGCGAGCTGTTCATCCGCAACGCCCTGGTGGAGGGCGACTGGCGTACGCACCACAAGTTCTTCGCGGACAACCGCCGGCTGCTGACCGAGGTCGAGGAACTGGAGCACCGCGCGCGGCGACGGGACATCCTGGTCGACGACGAGACGCTGTTCGACTTCTACGACCAGCGGGTCCCCGAACACGTCGTCTCCGGAGCGCACTTCGACTCGTGGTGGAAGCACAAGCGGCACGAGCAGCCCGACTTCCTCGACTTCGAGCGCGAGATGCTCATCAACGAGAAGGCGGGTGCGGTCACCAAGGACGACTACCCCGACTCCTGGCGCCAGGGGCCGCTGAAGTTCCGTGTGACGTACCAGTTCGAGCCGGGGGCGGACGCGGACGGCGTGACCGTCCACATTCCGCTGCAGGTGCTCAACCAGGTCACCGACGAGGGCTTCGACTGGCAGATCCCGGGTCTGAGGGAGCAGGTCGTCACGGAGCTGATCCGGTCCCTGCCCAAGCCGATCCGCCGCAACTACGTACCCGCGCCGAACTACGCCCAGGCGTTCCTGGAACGGGCCGTGCCCCTTCAGGAGCCGCTGACGGTGACCATGGCGCGGGAGCTCAAGCGCATGGTCGGAGTGCCCTTCGAGCCGGAGGACTTCGACTGGTCCAAGGTCCCCGACCACCTGCAGATCACCTTCCGGATCGTCGACGAGCGACGCCGCAAGCTGGCCGAGGACAAGGACCTGGAGGCCCTGAAGCTCCGGTTGAAGCCGAAGGCGCGCAAGGCGCTGTCGCAGGCCGCGGCGGCCACCGCCGAACGCAGTGGCGGCGAGTCGGTGGAGCGCGCCGGCCTGACCGACTGGACGATCGGCACGCTGTCCCGGGTCTTCGAGACGCGCCGCGCCGGTCAGCCGGTGAAGGCCTACCCGGCCCTGGTCGACGACGGGGACACGGTGTCCGTGCGCCTCTTCGACACCGAGGCCGAGCAGGAGCAGGCGATGTGGACGGGCACGCGCCGGCTGATCCTGCGCAACATCCCGGTCAACCCGGCGAAGTTCGCTTCCGAGAAGCTGACCAACCAGCAGAAGCTGGCCCTGTCCGCGAATCCGCACGGTTCCGTCCAGGCCCTGTTCGACGACTGCGCGACGGCGGCGGCGGACCGGCTGATCGCGGACTTCGGCGGCCCTGCGTGGGACGAGGAGTCGTACCGGAAGCTCTACGACAAGGTCCGCGCGGAGATCGTCGACACGACGGTCCGCACGGTGGGGCAGGTGCAGCAGGTGCTGGCCGCCTGGCAGGCCTGTGAGCGCCGGCTGAAGGCGGTGCGGAGCCCCGCGCTGCTGCCGAACCTCCAGGACGTACGGGCCCAGCTGGACGGCCTGGTGAAGCCCGGCTTCGTGACGGAGACGGGCATCGGACGGCTGCCGGACCTGATGCGCTATCTGGTCGCCGCCGACCGCCGCCTCCAGCAGATGCCGGCCAACGTCCAGCGGGACACGACCCGCATGGAGAAGGTCCACGAGATGCGGGACGAGTACGCCTGGCTCCTTGAGCAGATGCCCCGCGGGCGGCCGGTCCCGCGCCAGGTCCTGGACGTCCGCTGGATGATCGAGGAGCTGCGGGTCAGCTACTTCGCCCACGCGCTGGGGACGGCGTACCCGGTCTCCGACAAGCGGATCGTGAAGGCGATCGACGCGCTGGCGCCGTAAGGGCGACACCGTGACGAGGAGCGCACGGAGGGTGAGTTCGACCCCGGGCCCACCCTCCTGTAGAGTCTCTTCTCGCAGCGCAACGCAGCAGAAAGCGCCGCAAAACCTGGTCCTGTGGAGCAGTTTGGAGTGCTCGCCACCCTGTCAAGGTGGAGGCCGCGGGTTCAAATCCCGTCAGGACCGCAGCAGAGAAGACCCGCACCGTCCGGTGCGGGTCTTCTCGTTTTCTCCTGCCGCGACGTGCGCGCCTCCCCGGCACGACGCGGGGCCCCGCCACCCCCGGCACGGCCCCGGAGGCTCTCAGTGGCCCTCTCGCGGCCTTGACGGCGTCACATTCGCTCGGTACTCCAAAGGCAGGGCACGTTCTGCGTGCGGCCCCTGGAGGTGGCGTATGGCGGCATCGGTCAGGCACGAGACGCGGGCACTGCTCCGCGCGCATCTGTCGGCCGCGTCGTCGTACGGCCACCTGACGAGCCGCTGCCCGGTCTGCCACCGGCTGCTGCGGCTCGCGTGGGACTCCGCCGCGCCGCCGGCCCCGCCCTCGCGTCCGGCCCCGCCCCCGACGAGCCGTCAAGAGGGCGTCGAGGACGGGAGCGCCGCCACCACGTGAACCTCCGACGGTCCCAACACCCGTGCCGCTGCGGGACGGTGGAACCATCAGCTCCTCTAGCGCACATATGCCAGAGCCAACAAGCGCCAGCACGTGTGACGGGTGTCACCGCATGAGTTTTTGAAACTGCGGCACTTACACCCCTCCTACAACGGGTCGATTTAATATGTGCAATTGCACTCTCCCGAAGGGTGCTCCCGCGTCTTCCCCCGGGGCCCGCCCACAGCGGATCCGACAGCCTCGCCCAGACTCCGACAAGGCCGCTCTCGGCCGACCGTGAGCCGACACAAAAAAATCGCGCTGGACCCGGCGGAGTCCAGCGCGATCCACGACGTACCCGGCCGGTCGTTCAGACCTGGTCGAACGGCTTGGGCGTGGGGCCTGTTGGGGCAGGACCCGCGTCGGTCGGAGCTGAGGTCCAGGCGCTTCGGCAGGTTGGGGGACCTGCCGTTGTGCCCGGTTATGCGGTTGTTCAGGCCTCGCTGCGCTGCTGCGGAATGCCCGCGAGCAGAGCGCGGACCTCGGCCTCGCGGTAGCGGCGATGCCCGCCGAGCGTGCGGATCGACGTGAGCTTGCCGGCCTTCGCCCAGCGCGTGACCGTCTTCGGGTCGACGCGGAACATGGTGGCGACCTCAGCCGGGGTCAGCAGCGGCTCGGCATCAGGGGTGCGAGCGGTCATGAGCGGCCTCCTCGGGAGAACCGAACCTTCTCGGTTCTTTCCTCTAAATTCTGCACCTTGACCCGCGTTGCCCGAAATGGCGGACGCGAGTCGAGTCGGTTATAGGACGAACGGCTTGTCCTCGGCACTACAACTACACCATCTGTCCAGCCGCGTCGGCCAAACCGATGGAATTGCCCTCCCAGGTGTTCATCAGCGACGGATGCCGATGGACCATGCCATAGCGGACAGTCACGCCACTGTGACGATCAGTCACAGTGGCGATCAGGAGTCACCAGACCCCCCAAAGCGTGCAATGCTGAGATTCCGCCCACAGTGCACCACAGCAGGACGGATGGAGCCCTCCCCGGACTCCTTGTCCTATTTTGGCATGAGGAGGGGGAAGCGGCGCAAGAGTGGCGTACGTGCGGTCCGTCACGCTTGACGCATACGCCCGGATCGGGACCTACGTCCCCTGGTGACGAAGTATCAGGTCACACCGAACAGGTGTCTGAGCGAGAGACGAAACCCCAAATCGGGCGGTACGTCAAACGTCAGTTCGCCGACCGCCGGTCGCGCACCGACCGCCACCGCTCCACCAGCCGCCCGTACGCGGCGCCGGCCGTCGCCCCGTCGCCGTGCCGCAGGGCCTCGATGCCCTCGGCCACGTCCGCCGCCGAGTGGTCGTCCTCCAGCTCTCCGGCCGGCAGGGCGTGCACCAGACCGCCGTAGTCCAGCTCCACCAGCGAGCGCGGGTGGAACTCCTCGAGCCAGCGCCCCACGTCCACCAGGCCGTCGATCAGCGGCCCCTCGTCCACGGCCTCCTTCAGCGCCCGCAGCCCCCGGGCCACCCGCCGCCGCGCCTGCACCATCGGCGTCCGGTAGCGCAGCACCGGCGCCGCCGTCGCCGTGCCGTCGCCGCCCTTGTCGTACTCCCGCTCCGCGTCGGAGACCAGCACGAACCAGTTGATCGGCACCTGCCAGGTGGCCGTGCGAATCCAGGGGCGGGCGTCGGGGTTGCCCTCCCGCCAGCGTTCGTAGTCCTGCGTGGTCTGGCGGCGGACGACGGGAGGGAGCAGGGCGTTCAGGACGGGCTCGGGGAAGTCGTCGGCCAGCTCCCCGAGGGCCTGCCAGCCGCGCAGCCGGGTCCGCCAGGGACACACGCACACCACTCCGTCGACCTCGGTCACGAAGGCGTCGCCGCTCTCGTGCACGGGGACCGGCACGGGCGGGGTGGGCAGCAGATCGGTCAGGGACCGACGCAGTTCGTCCTGGTACGACGGCAGGTCGGTGCGGCGGGCGTAGCGGGCCCAGTGGCCGCGCTCGGGCTCGGGGAAGGCGGCCAGCGGCTCGTACACGCGCAGGTACGCCGCGTAGGGGACGATCACCGAGGACACCTTGGGCACGCCTGCTCCCTCCCCCGCGCACCGCCTCGAAAACCTGCGGGAGCCGATCACAAAAACGCGGGAATCTCTGCAAATCGTCGCACGCCTGTACTCCGTGCGGAGGTGATCCTGAGCACTGTGCGGCGGGCGGGCACCACCAGGCTCTAATCTCATGCCACAGTCCCCGCCACCCGCACGGGGACCCGTCTCACCCGCCGCACCTACACAGGAGTCACCACCGTGACCGACGTAACCGGCGCACCTGCTGATGTACTGCACACCCTGTTCCACTCGGATCAGGGGGGTCATGAGCAAGTCGTGCTCTGCCAGGACCGTGCCAGCGGTCTCAAGGCCGTCATCGCCCTCCACTCCACCGCCCTGGGCCCCGCGCTCGGCGGTACGCGCTTCTACCCGTACGCGAACGAGGCGGAGGCCGTCGCCGACGCGCTGAACCTCGCGCGCGGGATGTCGTACAAGAACGCCATGGCCGGTCTCGACCACGGCGGCGGCAAGGCCGTGATCATCGGCGACCCGGAGAAGATCAAGAGCGAGGAACTGCTCCTCGCCTACGGCCGGTTCGTCGCCTCGCTCGGCGGCCGGTACGTCACCGCCTGCGACGTCGGCACCTACGTGGCCGACATGGACGTCGTAGCGCGCGAGTGCCGCTGGACGACCGGCCGCTCCCCCGAGAACGGCGGCGCGGGCGACTCGTCCGTGCTCACCTCCTACGGCGTCTACCAGGGCATGCGGGCCGCCGCCCAGCACCTGTGGGGCGACCCGACGCTGCGCGACCGCACGGTCGGCATCGCCGGCGTCGGCAAGGTCGGGCACCACCTGGTGGAGCACCTGCTCGCCGAGGGCGCGCACGTGGTCGTCACGGACGTGCGCAAGGACGTCGTGCGGGACCTCACCGAGCGGCACCCGTCGGTGATCGCCGTCGCCGACACGGACGCGCTGATCCGGATCGAGAACCTGGACATCTACGCCCCCTGCGCGCTCGGCGGCGCACTGAACGACGACACGGTGCCGGTGCTGACCGCGAAGGTGGTGTGCGGCGCGGCCAACAACCAGCTCGCCCACCCGGGCGTCGAGAAGGACCTCGCCGACCGCGGGATCCTCTACGCGCCGGACTACGTGGTGAACGCCGGCGGTGTCATCCAGGTCGCAGACGAGCTGCACGGCTTCGACTTCGAACGCTGCAAGGGCAAGGCCGCGAAGATCTACGACACGACGCTGGCCATCTTCGCACGTGCGAAGGAGGACGGTATTCCGCCGGCCGCCGCGGCCGACCGGATCGCCGAGCAGCGGATGTCGGAGGCACGCGCGCGGCTCTGATCGCGCGCGGCGCCCCGCACGCTCCGGAGCATGATCCGGAGGCGGTATTCGAAGGTTTGAGCGGTACCCGCCGGCGGGCAGTTGGAGAGAACTCTCACTTCTCCCGGCGGGTCGACCGTCGAAAGGTGGTTAAAATCGCCTTTGACCAGCGAGGACGGGGCGCCTCGAAGGTCCTGGGCGTAGCCACGTCCTGCGGGCGACGTACCGTATGGGCGTGGGCTCAGGTACCGTGGAAGCCCTACGGACCGGTCTCTCCACGGAGAGCCCGTTCCGGATCATGAACGCGTGTCAAGACTCTGGGGCCGTCGAGCCCCGTCGTTGAGGGGGTCGAGCCATGGGGCGCGGCCGGGCCAAGGCCAAGCAGACGAAGGTCGCCCGCCAGCTGAAGTACAACAGCGGTGGGACTGATCTCTCCCGCCTGGCCGAGGAGCTGGGCGCATCGACGTCGAATCCGCCACCGCCTAACGGCGAGCGGTTCGAGGACGATGAGCAGGACGACGAGCTGTACGCAAAGTACGCCGACCTCTACGAGGACGACGAGGACGAGGACGGCCAGTCCCCGCAGCATCGTCGCGGCGCTTGACCCTGCACTGAACACTCACCCGGTCGGTGACTCCCGTCACCGACCGGGTTCTGTGCTACCCGCATCGCCGTGCCGGGCTCGGCTCAGCCGGCGTAGTCACCGGTCATCGTGGCGCCCGTCGCCTGGTCGCCGCGGGCGGTGATCCCGCCGGCCACCCAGGCGTCGACGCCGCGGTCGGCGAGGGTCGCCAGCGCCACGTCCACGGACTCCTGGGGCACGACGGCGATCATGCCGACGCCCATGTTGAGGGTCTTCTCCAGCTCCAGGCGCTCGACCCGGCCCGTCCGTCCGACGAGGTCGAAGACCGGCGCCGGGGTCCAGGTGGAGCGGTCGACGGTCGCGTGCAGGCCGTCGGGGATCACGCGGGCCAGGTTGGCCGCGAGGCCGCCGCCGGTGACGTGGCTGAAGGCGTGCACCTCGGTGGTGCGCGTCAGGGCCAGGCAGTCCAGCGAGTAGATCTTCGTCGGCTCCAGGAGCTCCTCGCCGAGGGTGCGGCCGAGGTCGTCCACGTGTGCGTCCAGGGCCAGGCCGGCCTCGTTCAGCAGGACGTGGCGAACGAGGGAGTACCCGTTCGAGTGAAGGCCGGAGGCGGCCATCGCGACGACCGCGTCGCCCTCGCGGATGCGGTCCGGGCCCAGCAGCCGGTCGGCCTCCACGACACCCGTACCGGCGCCGGCGACGTCGAAGTCGTCCGGGCCGAGCAGGCCGGGGTGCTCGGCCGTCTCGCCGCCCACCAGGGCGCAGCCGGCCAGCACGCAGCCCTCGGCGATGCCCTTGACGATGGCGGCGACCCGCTCGGGGTGGACCTTGCCGACGCAGATGTAGTCGGTCATGAACAGCGGCTCGGCGCCGCACACGACGATGTCGTCCATGACCATGGCGACCAGGTCGTGGCCGATGGTGTCGTAGACGCCCAGCTGCCGGGCGATGTCGACCTTGGTGCCCACGCCGTCCGTGGCGGAGGCGAGCAGGGGGCGCTCGTAGTTCTTGAGGGCGGAGGCGTCGAAGAGGCCGGCGAAGCCGCCGAGGCCACCGAGGACCTCGGGACGCTGCGTCTTCTTGACCCATTCCTTCATGAGCTCGACGGCGCGGTCGCCCGCCTCGATGTCGACGCCCGCGGCTGCGTAGCTGGCACCAGTTGTGTCAGGCATGACGATGAGAACCTTTGTGTCGTACGGCAGGTATTGCGGACGGACGGCTACGGGCGACGGATGGCGTCGGAGGCGGCCGTACCGGCGGGCCCGGCGGCCAGCTCGGTCTCCAGGAGCTGCTTGCCGAGCAGCTCGGGGTCGGGGAGCTCCATCGGGTACTCGCCGTCGAAGCAGGCGCGGCACAGGTTCGGCTTGGCGATGGTGGTCGCCTCGATCATGCCGTCGATGGAGATGTACGCCAGGGAGTCGGCGCCGAGCGAGGTGCCGATCTCGTCGATGCTCATGCCGTTGGCGATGAGCTCGGCCCGGGTGGCGAAGTCGATGCCGAAGAAGCAGGGCCACTTCACGGGCGGGGAGGAGATCCGGATGTGGACCTCGGCGGCGCCGGCCTCGCGGAGCATGCGGACCAGGGCCCGCTGGGTGTTGCCGCGGACGATGGAGTCGTCCACGACGACCAGCCGCTTGCCCTTGATGACTTCCTTGAGCGGGTTCAGCTTCAGGCGGATGCCGAGCTGGCGGATGGTCTGCGAGGGCTGGATGAAGGTGCGGCCCACGTAGGCGTTCTTCACCAGGCCGTTGCCGAAGGGGATGCCGGAGGCCTCGGCGTACCCGATCGCGGCGGGGGTGCCGGACTCCGGGGTCGCTATGACGAGGTCGGCGTCGGCGGGGGCCTCCGCGGCGAGCTTGCGGCCCATCTCGACGCGCGAGAGGTAGACGTTGCGGCCGGCGATGTCGGTGTCCGGGCGGGCCAGGTACACGTACTCGAAGACGCAGCCCTTGGGCTTCGCTTCCGCGAATCGCGACGTGCGCAGACCGTTCTCGTCGATGGCGACGAACTCGCCCGGCTCGATCTCGCGGACGTAGGAGGCGCCGCAGATGTCGAGGGCGGCGGACTCGGAGGCGACCACCCAGCCGCGCTCCAGCCGGCCGAGGACCAGCGGGCGGATGCCCTGCGGGTCACGGGCGGCGTACAGGGTGTGCTCGTCCATGAAGACGAGGCTGAAGGCGCCCATGACCTGCGGAAGGACGCGGTGAGCGGCCTCCTCGATGGTCAGCGGCTTGCCGTCCTCGTCGACCTGGGCCGCGAGGAGCGCGGTCAGCAGGTCGGTGTCGTTGGTCGCCGCGACGCGGGTGGAGCGGCCCTCCTGCTTGGGCAGGTCGGCCACCATCCCGGCGAGCTGGGCGGTGTTGACGAGGTTGCCGTTGTGGCCGAGCGCGATGGAGCCCTGCGCGGTGGCCCGGAAGGTTGGCTGGGCGTTCTCCCACACGGACGCGCCGGTGGTCGAGTAGCGGGCGTGACCGACCGCGATGTGACCCTGGAGCGAACCGAGCGAGGTCTCGTCGAAGACCTGGGACACCAGGCCCATGTCCTTGAAGACGAGGATCTGGGAGCCGTTGCTGACCGCGATTCCCGCGGATTCCTGGCCCCGATGCTGGAGGGCGTAGAGCCCGAAGTACGTGAGCTTTGCGACCTCTTCGCCCGGAGCCCAGACACCGAAGACGCCGCAAGCGTCCTGGGGGCCCTTCTCGCCGGGGAGTAGATCGTGATTGAGTCGACCGTCACCACGTGGCACGCTCCCGAGTGTAGGCGAGATCGACCACTGGTCCGAATTGGGGATCCCGGCCCGACCTGCGGATCACTCCGCGGCGACGGCCCGGACGACGGTGCCGTCTTCGCTGGTCAGGGTCAGGGTTTCGGCATCGGTCCGGTAGTCGATCCGGCCTTCGAAGAAGCGGAGCATCCGCTTCTCGGCGTTCATGAGTGAGCCTTCGCACATCATTCGGGTGGTGGTCACGCCGCTCAGGGTGATATGTCCGTCGCGGACGGTGGCCCTGGCGTCGACGTGGTTGCAGGGGAGGCGGCCGGACACGGTGCCCGCCTCCTTGTCGAAGGTGAGGTGGGCGCGGCCCTGCCCGCCGGGGGCCGTGACGGCCCACTCCGTGCCGTAGAGGGACGCGTTCCCGGGCCGGCTCAGCCGGACGGTGTCGCCGGCGGAGGTGGTGAGGGTCAGGCGGTCGCTTCCGGTGTCGGCGGTGAGGGAGCCGTCGGAGAGGACGCGGCCGAGGGACTTCTCGAAGTCCACGGGCGTCTTCTCGCAGGCCTTCTCGGTGAACGCGGCGTCGCTGAGCCGGACGCGTTCGCCGTCGACGTCGGCGCGGGCGCTGAAGGTGTTGCAGCCGGTGCTGCCCGCCGCCTCGCCGGTGTCGTCGATCCGGACCCGTGCCGTGTCCGGCGCCTTGTGGGTGGTGCCGTCGACGGTGACGCTGTCGATGCTCCACCGGACGCCGGTGAAGGGCCGGTCCGCTCCCACGGAGCCGCTGCCGCCGTCCGCCTTCTCACTGCCGCAGGCCGCGGCGAGCGGGACGAGCGCGGCGACGGCGGCCACGGTCAGGGTCATGCTGCGCTGCTTCCTCTGCCTGTACATGCCCATTCGACGGAGGTGCGGAGGATCTGGTTCCCCCTCAGCTCAGCAGCGGCAGCAGGCCCCCGAGGTCGGCCCGCTCGCCGCTCGCGCCGACCTCGGCCTCCGTCACGGCGTCCGCCCAGGTCAGCCGCCCGGTCGCGAGCCGGATCCAGGTCAGCGGGTCGGTCTCGACGACGTTGGGCGGGGTGCCGCGGGTGTGCCTGGGTCCCTCGACGCACTGCACGACGGCGTACGGCGGCACCCGCACCTCCGTCGACCCGCCGGGTGCCTTCACGGCGAGCGCGTCGGCGAGCAGCCGGGTCGCCGCGGCCAGGGCCTGCCGGTCGTGGGGGATGCCGAGGCCGGGCACGGCGGCGTTGAGGTCGTCGGTGTGGACGACGAGTTCGACGGTGCGGGTGACGAGGTAGTCGTCCAGCGGCAGCGCGCCCGCGTTGGTCTCCAGGAGGCGGCCGCCGGGGTGCTCGGCGAGCAGCGCGCGCAGGCGCTCCTCGATGTCGGCGAGGTGGGCGCCGAGGTCGGGGTGGTCCGCGGCGAGCCGCCGGGTGAAGTCGTCGATCGCGGCCGCGTTCGACGAGGTGGCGAAGACCCACTCGACGACCTGGACGTCCCGCTTGGGCGGGGCCGGCCGGTCCACAGCGCGGTGCACGGCGGTCAGGGCCATCCCGATGTGCGCCACCAGTTCCCGTACGGTCCAGTCCCCCAGTCGTGTCGGCAGCGCGAACTGCTCGGGTCCGAGGGTGCGGACGGCGTCCCGGACGTGCCCGAGCTGGGCGAACACGGCGGCGCGGGTCCGGGCGGGGTCGTAACTGCGGGGGCGCTTCCTGGGAGTGGCCATGGGGGCGAGCCTATGCGGGAGCGGCGCCGGTCCGGCGGGGATTTCCCGACGGTGCCGCGCGAAGGAGCCCCCGCCCGGTGGTCCGGGCGGGGGCTCCGACTGCCGTGCGGGGGCCGGTCAGGCCAGCAGCGCCGGGATGGTGCCCTCGTGGGTCTCGCGCAGGACGGTCAGCGGCAGGGCGAACTCGTCCTGGACCTCCACCGCGTCTCCGTCCACGACACCGATGCGGGTGACGGGCAGGCCGCGCGCGCCGCACATGTCGTTGAAGCGGAGCTCCTCCGAACGCGGGACGGCGACGACCGCGCGGCCCGCCGACTCCGAGAACAGGAAGGTGAAGGCGTCCAGGCCGTCGGGGACGACCAGACGCGCGCCCTTGCCACCGAGCAGCGCCGACTCCACGACCGCCTGGATCAGACCGCCGTCCGAAAGGTCGTGGGCGGAGTCGATCATGCCGTCGCGGGAGGCGGAGATCAGGATCTCCCCGAGCAGCCGCTCGCGCTCCAGGTCGACCTTCGGGGGCAGGCCGCCGAGGTGGTCGTGGATCACCTGGGACCAGGCCGAGCCGCCGAACTCCTCGCGGGTGTCGCCGAGGAGGTACAGGAGCTGGCCGTCCTCCTGGAAGGCGACCGGCGTGCGGCGGGCCACGTCGTCGATGACGCCGAGGACCGCGACCACGGGGGTCGGGTGGATGGCGGCCTCGCCGGTCTGGTTGTAGAGCGAGACGTTGCCGCCGGTCACCGGGGTGCCGAGCTGCCGGCAGCCGTCGGCGAGACCGCGCACGGCCTCGGCGAACTGCCACATGACGGCCGGGTCCTCGGGCGAGCCGAAGTTCAGGCAGTCGGAGACCGCGAGGGGCTTCGCACCGGTGGTGGCGACGTTGCGGTACGCCTCCGCGAGGGCCAGCTGCGCGCCCGTGTACGGGTCGAGCTTGGCGTACCGGCCGTTGCCGTCCGTGGCGATCGCGACGCCGAGGCCGCTCTCCTCGTCCACGCGGATCATGCCGGAGTCCTCGGGCTGGGCGAGCACGGTGTTGCCCTGCACGAAGTGGTCGTACTGCTGGGTGATCCACTGCTTGGACGCCTGGTTCGGCGAGGACACCAGCTTCAGGACCTGGTCCTTCAGCTCCTCACCGGACCCCGGCCGGGGCAGCTTGCCCGCGTCGTCGGCCTGGAGGGCGTCCTGCCACTCCGGGCGGGCGTAGGGGCGCTCGTAGACCGGGCCGTCGTGGGCGACCGTGCGCGGGTCGACGTCGACGATCTTGCCGCCGTGCCAGAAGATCTCCAGGCGGTCGCCGTCGGTCACCTCGCCGATGACGGTGGCGATGACGTCCCACTTGTCGCAGATCTCGAGGAAGCGGTCGACCTTCTCCGGCTCGACCACCGCGCACATGCGCTCCTGCGACTCGCTCATGAGGATCTCCTCGGGCGAGAGCGTGGAGTCGCGCAGCGGGACGTCGTCCAGGGTGACGCGCATGCCGCCGGAGCCGTTGGAGGCCAGCTCGGACGTGGCGCAGGACAGGCCGGCCGCGCCGAGGTCCTGGATGCCGACGACGAGCTTCTCCCGGAACGCCTCCAGGGTGCACTCGATGAGGAGCTTCTCCTGGAAGGGGTCGCCGACCTGCACCGCGGGGCGCTTGGACGGCTTGGCGTCGTCGAAGGTCTCCGAGGCCAGGATCGAGGCGCCGCCGATGCCGTCGCCGCCGGTCCGGGCCCCGTAGAGGATGACCTTGTTGCCCGCGCCGGACGCCTTGGCGAGGTGGATGTCCTCGTGCCGCATGACGCCGATGGCGCCGGCGTTGACCAGCGGGTTGCCCTGGTAGCAGGCGTCGAAGACGACCTCGCCGCCGATGTTGGGCAGGCCCAGGCAGTTGCCGTAGCCGCCGATGCCGGCGACGACGCCGGGCAGCACGCGCTTGGTGTCGGGGTGGTCCGCGGCGCCGAAGCGCAGGGGGTCCACCACGGCGACCGGGCGGGCGCCCATGGCGATGATGTCGCGGACGATGCCGCCCACACCGGTCGCGGCGCCCTGGTAGGGCTCGACGTACGACGGGTGGTTGTGCGACTCGACCTTGAAGGTGACCGCGTAGCCCTGGCCGACGTCGACGACACCGGCGTTCTCGCCGATGCCGACGAGGAGGGCGTCGGACTCGGGGGCCTTCTCGCCGAACTGGCGGAGGTGGACCTTGGAGGACTTGTAGGAGCAGTGCTCCGACCACATCACCGAGTACATGGCGAGTTCGGCACCGGTGGGCCGGCGGCCGAGGATCTCCACGACCCTCTCGTACTCGTCCTTCTTCAGGCCCAGTTCGGCCCAGGGCAGCTCGACGTCGGGGGTCGCGGCCGCGTGCTCGACCGTGTCCAGAGGCGTCCGGCTCATGCGTTGACCAGCTTCTTGAGGATCGAGGTGAAGAACGGGAGACCGTCGGTGCGGCCGGTGCCGATCAGCGGCTCGACGGCGTGCTCGGGGTGCGGCATCAGGCCGACCACGTTGCCCGCGGCGTTGGTGATGCCGGCGATGTCGTTGAGCGAGCCGTTGGGGTTGACGTCCAGGTAGCGGAAGGCGACGCGGCCCTCGCCCTCCAGCTCGTCCAGCGTGCGCCGGTCGGCGACGTAGCGGCCGTCCATGTTCTTCAGCGGGATGTGGATCTCCTGGCCGGCGCTGTAGTCGCTGGTCCAGGAGGTGTCCGCGTTCTCCACCCGCAGCTTCTGGTCACGGCAGATGAAGTGCAGGTGGTCGTTGCCGAGCATCCCACCGGGCAGCAGGTGGGCCTCCGTGAGGATCTGGAAGCCGTTGCAGATGCCGAGCACCGGGAGGCCGGCCTTCGCCTGGTCGATGACGGTGTCCATCACCGGCGAGAAGCGCGCGATGGCGCCGGCGCGCAGATAGTCGCCGTACGAGAAACCGCCGCAGAGCACCACGGCGTCGACCTGCTTGAGGTCCTTGTCCTTGTGCCACAGGGAGACGGGTTCGGCGCCCGCCACACGGATCGCGCGCTGCGTGTCCCGGTCGTCCAGACTGCCGGGGAAAGTGACGACGCCAATACGAGCGGTCACTTCACGGCCTCCGCGGCCGCATCCGCGGACTCGACCTTGACGGTGAAGTCCTCGATCACGGTGTTGGCGAGGAAGGATTCCGCAAGATCATGGATGCGGGCGAGGGCGGCCTCGTCGACCGGCCCGTCAACTTCCAGTTCGAAACGCTTTCCCTGGCGGACGTCCGAGATCCCTTCGAAACCCAGTCGCGGCAGTGCGCGCTGCACCGCCTGGCCCTGGGGGTCGAGGATCTCCGGCTTGAGCATGACGTCGACTACGACGCGTGCCACTGGCACTCCCGGTGTGTGGTGCTGAGCAGGTTCCTTCAGACTACCCGTACAAAATTTCTACGCGCGTAGCCTTGGAGGAAAGTACGTGAGCCCTGTCACGATCGGGTATCGGGGAGAGGTCCGCGCGAAAATCTTCGGGAAAGATCTCCGATCCCCTGCGGATGTCTATTGCGCAACAGACACGCGGAGAGATTTAGTCGGGCTTCCCATTGCAATGCCGGGCACTGTACAAATGAAATGTCATTAGCCGATACTTTGCCCAATTACAGGCGAACAGTCGGCATCCTCGCCGTGTCCTGGCACGTCATCGCGGAGATGCCGCACGAAGGGACCGATATTCGTGGCGCAGCGTGTCGTGGTCACTCTCTTTGACGACATCGACGGCTCGGAAGCGGCGGAGACGATCGCCTTCGGAGTCGACGGCCGGATGTACGAGATCGACCTGAACGAAGCCAATGCCCGGGAACTGCGCAAGGCTCTCGAGCCCTACGTGTCGGCGGGCCGGAAGCGCTCGCGGTCCGGGAAGGCGTACCGGCAGACGGAGGTCGCCCCCGACCCGGCGGCCGTCCGCGCCTGGGCCCAGGCGAACAGGATGGACGTGCCCGCGCGGGGCCGGATCCCCAAGAAGGTCTACGAGGCGTTCGCCGAGGCGCAGTGAGCCGGCGCACGGTGAGCCGTGGGCGGCGAGCCCGTGGCGCGGGAAGCCCGTGGCGCGCGCCGGTCGCGCGCCCGCCGGACACCCCCGCACCGGCGGCCGGCGGTCCCGCGCGGATCACCGACGGCCGCTCAGCCGCCCCCCACGGCAACCGACTTGCGCAGCACCCCGGGTGATCAGCTAAAGTCTGGAGCACGCCGAGGGGCGAGGCCGAAAGGCCCAGCTCACGGAACATGCGGGTGTAGTTCAGTAGTAGAACATCCCCCTTCCAGGGGGAAGGCGCAGTGTGCAATTCCTGTCACCCGCTCTGCATCGCCGTACCGGCCACTCGATTGGATCAGGTAGGCTGGTGCTCGCACCGATCGGTGAAAGCCGGTCGGCGGCAATGCGGACGTAGCTCAGTTGGTAGAGCGCAACCTTGCCAAGGTTGAGGTCGCGAGTTCGAGCCTCGTCGTCCGCTCGGGAATCAGACCCCGGTCCTCCGAGGACCGGGGTCTTTTCGTGTGCCCCGGACCGGAACCCCTCCTGACATTTGTCATGCCGAGCGATGACGCTCCGCACTGCCGCGCGGTCCGCGGTGCCGGGATGCTCGGAGCATGCGAGCAAACGGACACGAACACGTGATTGAGGTCACCGACCTGCGGCGTGTGTACGGGGGCGGGTTCGAGGCGGTGCGCGGGATCGACTTCTCCGTGCGCCGCGGGGAGATCTTCGCGCTGCTGGGCACGAACGGAGCCGGCAAGACCTCGACGGTCGAACTCCTCGAGGGCCTCGCGGCACCGGCCGGCGGCCGGGTGCGCGTCCTCGGGCACGACCCGTACACCGAGCGGGCCGCCGTACGCCCCCGCACCGGGGTCATGCTCCAGGAGGGCGGCTTCCCCTCCGAGCTGACCGTCGCCGAGACCGCGCGGATGTGGGCGGGCTGCGTGAGCGGGGCCCGGCCCGAGGCGGAGGTGCTGGCGCTGGTCGGGCTGTCGGACAAGCGGGGCACCCGCGTGAAGCAGCTCTCCGGCGGCGAGCGGCGCCGGCTGGACCTGGCGCTCGCGCTGCTCGGCGAGCCCGAGGTGCTCTTCCTCGACGAGCCCACCACCGGACTGGACGCCGAAGGCCGCCGCGACACCTGGGAGTTGGTGCGCTCGCTGCGCGACGGGGGGACGACCGTGCTGCTGACCACGCACTACCTGGAGGAGGCCGAGGACCTCGCAGACCGGCTCGCGATCCTGCACGAGGGCCGCATCGCCGCCACCGGGACCCCGGCCGAGGTGACCGCCACCCAGCCCTCCCGGATCTCCTTCGAGCTGCCCGACGGCTGGTTCGTGGGCGACCTGCCGCCGCTCGGCGAGCTCGGCGTCGGCGAGCACCGGGTCGACGGCCGCACGGTCCGGCTGCGCACCCGGGAGCTGCAGCGGGCGGCCACCGCGCTGCTGAAGTGGGCCGACGGCGCCGGTGTCGAACTGCGCGGGCTGGACGTGCGGTCCGCGTCCCTGGAAGAGGCGTTCCTGCGGATCGCGGAGGACGCGTCCGCGGGGACCACGGCGACGAAGGAGTACGCGGCGTGAGCGGCACCGCCATCGGTACCGAGGGACGCACGGCGCGGGCCGGCGGGGCGGGCGCCACCACGCCGCTGGGCCGGATGACCGCGCTGGCCCGGGCCGAACTGACCCTGCTGGGACGGAGCAGGGGCACGCTCGTCGCCGCCCTGTTCGTGCCGCTGGTACTGCCGCTCAGCGTGCGCTCGGCGGCCAAGGAGATGGACCTCACCGGGGCCGGACTGACGGTCGGCACCGTCGTCCTGCCCGCCGCCGTCGGCTTCTCCCTGCTGTTCGCCGTCTACTCGGCCCTCGTCGGCGTCTTCGTCGTCCGGCGCGAGGAACTCGTGCTCAAGCGGCTGCGCACCGGCGAGCTGCGGGACGCCGAGATCCTGGGGGGCGCGGCGCTCCCGGCCACCGTCATCGGGCTCGTGCAGTGCCTGCTGCTGACGGCGGGCTGCGCGGTCCTGCTGGACCTGCCCGTGCCGCCCGCGCCGCATCTGGCGGTCGCCGGCGTGCTGTTGGGCCTCGTGATGTGCGCCGGCCTCGCGGCGGTCACCGCCGGCTTCACCCGGACCGGCGAGAGCGCGCAGGTCACGCCGATGCCGTTGATGATCGTCTCGATGCTCGGCTCCGGTGTGACCGTCCCGCTGGAACTGATGCCCGACCGGCTGGCCGGCGTCTGCGAGCTGCTGCCGCTGACGCCCGTCGTCACGCTGGTCCGGGGCGCCTGGACCGGCGACCTGTCGGCGTCCGCGGCCCTGGGCGCGCTGGCCACGGCGGTGGCCTGGACGGTGGTGGCGGTGTTTGCTGTACGGCGGTGGTTCCGCTGGGAACCGCGACGCTGAGGCACGGACGGGCCGGGACCGGGGAGACGGGGTGAGCGGGGACATGCGCGGAACGCGGCACTGGTGGCGGCGGAAGAGCACGCCGGCGAAGGTGGAGACCTACACCCGGTGGTCGTTCCACTTCTTCGGCGTCCTCGAGGTCCTCGCGCTGGGGGTGCCGAACTTCCACCAGGTCGGGCCGCGGCTCGCGACCGTTCTGTGCTCGCTGGTCGTCGTGCACGCCGTGCTCTGCATGCTGGTCGCGTCGCGGGCACTGGACTGGACGCGCGGGCGGCGGGCGCAGCCGGTCCGGCTGCTGTGGGCGCTCGCCGCGCTCACCGCGGTGATCGCCGTCGGGGCGGTCGGTGTCGCCGAGCGCGGACCGGCCGGGCCCGGTGTGGACTCCGCGGCGGGCGGGGTCTTCGGCGGTGTGCTGTGCTTCGGCGCCGGCATGATCACGCTCGGCGTGCACAACCGGCGCCGGGTGGTCGCCGTCGTCAGCGGCTTCGCGTTCGGTGCCGGGATCGTGTCCTTCCCGCTGGGCATGCCGGGGCTCGGCTCGCTGGTGGTGGCGTGCGTCGTCCTGCTGGGCGGCGGGTTCCTCGCCTTCACCTCGGTCTTCTCCGTGTGGCTGCTCAACGCGGTCTACGCGCTGGACGAGGCCAGGGAGACCCGGGCCCGGCTCGCCGTCGCCGAGGAGCGGCTGCGGTTCGGCCGTGACCTGCACGACGTGATGGGGCGGAACCTGGCCGTGATCGCGCTCAAGAGCGAGCTGGCCGTGCAGCTGTCCCGGCGGGGACGGCCCGAGGCGGTGGAGCAGATGATCGAGGTGCAGCGGATCGCGCAGGAGTCGCAGCGGGAGGTCCGCGATGTCGTCCGCGGCTACCGGGAGGCCGACCTGGAGGTCGAACTCGCCGGTGCCCGGGGCGTGCTGGGGGCGGCCGGGATCTCCTGCGAGGTCCGCGGCGACCCGGCCGGGCTGCCCGCCGAGGTGCAGTCGGCGCTCGGCTGGGTGGTGCGGGAGGCGACCACGAACGTGCTCCGGCACGGGGACGCGGGAAAGTGTGCCGTGGTGGTGCGGTTGTCGGAGGGGCATGTGGTGCTGACGGTGGAGAACGACGGGGTGACGGAGCCGGCCGGGGCGGATTCGCCCGGTGCTCCGGGCGGCGCTGCCGCCTCCGACGGCTCGGGACTCGCCGGGCTGCGGGAGCGGCTGTCCGCCGTCGGCGGCACGCTGGAGGCCGGGCCCGTCGGCGGGGGCGTGTTCCGGCTCACGGCCGAGGTGCCGCTGCCGCAGGCCGCCGGCGTGGTGCTGGAGGCCGCGTCGTGACGGCCCCGGTGCGCGTGCTGCTCGCCGACGACGAGCACCTGATCCGCGGCGCGCTGGCCGCCCTGCTGTCCCTGGAGGACGATCTCGTGGTGGTCGCCGAGGCGGCCACCGGTCCCGAGGCCCTGGCGATGGCGCGGGCGCACGCACCGGATGTCGCGGTCCTGGATCTCCAGATGCCCGGCGCCGACGGTGTGAAGGTCGCCACATCCCTGCGCACCGAGCTGCCCGGCTGCCGGGTGCTGATCGTGACCAGCCACGGGCGGCCCGGGCATCTGAAACGGGCGCTCGCGGCGGGTGTGCGCGGGTTCGTCCCCAAGACCGTCAGCGCGCAGCGGCTGGCCGAGCTGATCCGCACCGTGCACGCCGGAAACCGCTACGTCGACCCGGAGTTGGCCGCGGACGCGATTTCCGCCGGGGACTCGCCGCTGACCGCGCGGGAGGCCGAGGTGCTGGAGCACGCGGCCGACGGGGCGCCCGTCGCGGAGATCGCCGAGCGGGCCGCGCTCGCCGAGGGGACCGTGCGGAACTACCTGTCGTCGGCCGCCACGAAACTCGGCGCGGAAAACCGGCACGCGGCAGTGCGCCTCGCACGGGAGCGGGGTTGGGTATAGTTGCTCTCGCACCACGGCGCAGCCCGCGGCGCAGGCGAACGTAGCTCAGTTGGTAGAGCGCAACCTTGCCAAGGTTGAGGTCGCGAGTTCGAACCTCGTCGTTCGCTCCACGAAGGAAGCCCCCGGTCCAGGCCGGGGGCTTCTTCGTGTCTCCGTGTCTACCAGCGCACGCCCGTCAGTCGCTCGTAGGCCTCGACGTACTTGGCGCGGGTCGCCTCCACGACCTGCTGCGGCAGCGCCGGCGGGGGCTGCTCGCTCTTCCGGTCCCAGCCGGAGGCCGCCGAGGTCAGCCAGTCCCGCACGAACTGCTTGTCGTAGGACGGCTGCGCGCTGCCCGGCTGCCACTGGTCGGCGGGCCAGAAGCGCGAGGAGTCCGGGGTGAGGACCTCGTCGGCGAGGACGAGCTCTTCGCCCTCGAAGCCGAACTCGAACTTGGTGTCGGCCAGGACGATCCCGCGCTCGCGGGCGATGTCCCGGGCGCGGGAGTAGACGGCGAGGGTGGCCTGGCGCAGGGCGGCCGCGGTGTCCGCGCCGACCTGGCGGGCGACCTCCTCGTAGGAGACGTTCTCGTCGTGCTCGCCGACCTCGGCCTTGGTGGCCGGGGTGAAGATCGGGGCGGGCAGCTCCGAGCCGTCGACGAGACCCTCGGGGAGGGCGAGGCCGCAGACGGTACGGGTCTCCTTGTACTCGGCCAGGCCCGAGCCGGTGAGGTAGCCGCGGGCCACGCACTCCACGGGGACCATCCGCAGTGACTTGCAGACCAGGGTGCGGCCGCGCCAGTCGGCGGGGGCGCCCTCGGGCAGCGTGGTGCTCAGGACGTGGTTGGGCACCAGGTCGGCGAGCTGGTCGAACCACCACAGGGAGAGCTGGGTGAGCACCCGTCCCTTGTCGGGGATCTCGGTGGGCAGCACCCAGTCGTAGGCGGAGATGCGGTCGCTGGCGACCATCACGAGGTCGCCCGCCTCGTTCCGGTACAGGTCGCGCACCTTGCCGGTGTGCAGATGCACCAGGCCCGGAACCTCAAGCGGCTCGGGCTTTTCGACGAATCCGGACACGGTTCCTCCCCGTGGTTCTGTCCAAGTACGTCGATTCTCCCGTATGCGGCGATCGGTCTCCGCCCGGGGTGGCCGCGGACGCGGTCAGTCGCGTTTGCAGATGCGGTCCAGGAGGTTGGCGGTGGCCCGCTGGACACGCGGGTCGACGTGGTCGGGGCGGTCCAGGGCCGGGGACCAGGCGAACGTCCCGGACGCGAACACCCAGGCGCCGGACGGCGCCCGGTACAGGGACGTCTCCTGGTGGCGCCGGGCACCGTCGACGTCGGTGTACGGGGAGTGGGCGAGGAGGACGCGCTCGTCGTGCCGGGGGAGCGGGGCGCGCGGGAAGTAGCGGTCGGCCTCGCCGGCGACCAGGTCCTCGATCTCGTCGCCCTCCTGGGCGCCGGTCGCCTCCCAGAGCCAGTGGCCGGCGTTGCGGACGATCAGCGGGTGCGGTTCCGGGACGCGTCCGGCGTACTGGATGCCGAGCAGCTGCTGCTCGGCGCGGTCGGCCTCCCGCCACAGCACCGGCCGGCCGGGGCCCTGGCGCTTGCGGCAGGTCAGCAGGCGGTCGGGGACGCCGGAGGGGGAGGGCGCCAGCTCCACCTGCCAGTACATGGTGTTGGCGGAGAGGAAGACCAGGGACGTGCCGTGCTCGCGGGCCAGCTCGGTGGTGCGGCGCATGGGCACGGACCAGTACTCGTCGTGGCCCGGGAAGACCAGGCCCCGGTAGCGGGTCGGGTCGACGCGGCCTGAGTGCAGATCGCGGGCGTCGGCGTAGGCGAGGTCGTAGCCGTAGCGCTCGGCGAAGCGGATGAAGTCGTAGGCGTGGCCGACGTGCAGGGGCAGCCCGGCACCCGCGTAGGGGCGGTCGAAGGAGACGGTCGTCGCGGCGTCCGCCTCCCCCAGCAGCCGGCCCTCCTCGTCCCAGGCGTGGTAGAGGCTGGCGCCGGTACGGCCGTCCTCCGGGTAGAGGTTGTACGCCTGCCAGGTGATGTCCGGCAGGAGCAGCAGGAGGTCGGCCGGGTGGTCGTCGCGGACCGTGAAGGGGACGTGGGAGCGGTAGCCGTCGGCGGTGGTGAGGACGGCGACGTACGCGCCGATGTTCCAGTACGACGGGATCTGCAGCCGCCAGGACAGCCACCAGTGGTGGCAGGAGACCGTGCGGTCGGCGGTGAGCGGCGCGGGCTGGACGATGCCGGACAGCCGGGGACTGGTGGTGATCTTGGCCGCGCCGTCTCCGCCGTAGTGACCGATCCGGTAGACGTCGACGGCGAACTCCTGCGGCGGGTCGACGGTGATGTGGAAGTCGATGGCCTCGCCGGGGGCGGCGGCTCCGGTGGCGGTGAAGCCCTTGATCTGGCGGCGGACGTCGTCGGCGGCGCGGGGACCGCCACCGGTGGTGCGCCGCTCGGAACTTTGCCGGCCCGTCCGGGTGCGTGACTCGGCTCCGGCCGGGTCGGGGTCCGCGTACCAGGGGACGACCTGGCCGGTGTCGCCGAAGTAGGCCTCGTCACCGCGCAGCCAGGGCACGGGCCCCTGGCCGAAAGGGTCCGTCACGGCGTGCGCGAGTGCTCCCGACTCCCAGCGGCGGATGTGCTCGGGCCCCATGGGACTGCCCCCTCCCTCGTGCCCCCGTGGTCGTGCGTATGACGAACGCTCTTGCCATGTGCGCGATCGGTCCCAGCACATCACATTCAGCGCGTGTCCTGTCACTGTTCGTCGCGAAGTGACCGAAAGTGGAGTGCATGAATCCGCTTCCAGGGGATCGCGGTGTCAGACCAGGCGCACCGGCTTCTCCGCGCGTACGCCGAGCTCCGTCAGCCAGGCGCGCAGGGGAGCCGGGTCGCCGGTCTCGACGAGGCTGCGGACGCGGGGGGCCAGGTCCGCGGCGCGGACGCCGTTGACCAGCAGGGACGGGCCGTCGAGCCAGTCGAGGCCGGGAGCGGCGCCGGCGGTGTCCATCGCCGCGCAGCACACCATCGCCGTGATGTGGTCGGTGAGGACCTCCCGGCCGGTGCGCGGGGGCTGGAGCGGGAGGAGAGGCAGCGCGCGGTCGTCCCAGAGGACGCTGTCGGGGCCCGCCTGCCCGGCGGCCGCCGTTCCCGGGGCGGGGGCGAGGGCTCCGGCGGTCCCGGCCTCCTCGCGGGCCAGCTGCGCACTCAGGCCGGCGGCCAGGGCGGCGCCGCGGGGCGTGGTGTCGGCGAGGTCGTCATCGTCGTCGCCGGGGGCGGGGGTGCCGGGCTCGGGGGCCCGGTTCGGGCCGGCGTCGGCGGGGGGCAGCGGGTCGGGGACGTCCGACGCGGCTTCCGTGCCGTGCTCGGTGCGCGTCCCGGGCCGTGTCTCCGGCCGAGTCTCCGGCCGTGGGCGCCCGTCACGGTCCGGCGACGGGCCGGACGCGACCTGGGCGGAGCGGCCGGTGAGGTGGTCCAGGACGCGGGCCAGGGTGGGGCCGTCGGTGCCGGGGGCCGTCTCCTCGGCGGTGCGGCGGACGCCCAGGGTGTCGAGGACGCGGTGGAGACGGGCCGCGTTCGTGCGCCAGGTCCGGTCGACGACCTCCTCCGGATACTCGTCCCACCCCACCGGCGCCCAGTCCGGGCCTCTCTCCGCCGGTCCGCCGTGGAAGAGACGCGCGGCGAGCAGGGAGACCGACTCGTCGATCAACCCGGGTTCCTCGAGCAGGTCGCAGGCGGGACGCTCGCCCAGGCGCGAGGTGAAGCCCTCGGCCAGGCGGTCGCGGCGGGAGAGTTCCGTGAGGGCCGCGACGACGCCCACGTCCAGCCGGGCGGGCCAGCGGCCCATCCGCCAGGCGGGCAGCGCCACCCGGGTCAGCAGCCGGTCCCAGCCCGCGTACGCCAGCCCGACCTGCTCCTGGGCGACGATCCGCAGCCCGTAGTCCACGGCCTGCGCGCGCTCGGCGGCCGCCGCCGCGACCCCCCGCTCCATCTCGGCGGCGTGGACGCGGCAGCCGCGCAGCAGCAGCCGGGAGACCCGACCGAGGCCGGCGCACACCGCACGGGACAGCAGACAGCGGTCCCGGGCCGCGGCCACCGCCACCGCCGCGTCCAGGCCCCGTACGAAGCGCCGGGCGGCGGCTATGTCGGGGTGCGCCGACGGTCCCGTACCGGCGACGACCGGGGCGAGGACCGCGCGCAGCTCGCCCACGCGCATCCACCACAGGAAGGGCGAGCCGATGACGAGGACGGGCGCGGCGGGGGCGCGCCGGCGGCCGGACCCGCCCGGGACGTCGTCGTGCCGCTCCCCGGAGGGCGGGCCGTGGGCGGGGTGGGTGCGGTCCTCCAGCCAGCTGTCGCAGTCCGGGGTGAGCGCTATCGCGGACGGGGCGGGCACCTCGAGCCGGTCGGCGAGGTCGCGCACCATCCGGTAGAGGTCCGGCGCCGACTCCTCGGCGACGGGGACCGTCGGGGTCATGGCGGGCCGGGCGCGGGCGACGACCAGGGCGACCCCCGCGGCGGCCGCCAGCACGAGGAGCGCGAGCGCGGACACGGTCCAGCGGGCGGCGTCCCAGCCCGTGCCCACGAGGTGGCCGGTGGCGCCGCCCGCGAGCAGGATCACCGCGGCGGCGGCGGGCAGCAGGGCGACGGCCAGTGCCCGGCCGCGGACGCGCAGCACGGCCAGCGCCCGGGAGCGCGCCGCACGCGCGCCCATCTCCACACCACCGGTACCGGTCACGACCGGACCTCACCCCCTCCTCGCTGCCCTGGGACTGCGCTCCCGCTGTTGCTCACTCCCCCACTGTGGCACCCGGCACCGACATCGCAATGCCGGTGGGCCAAGTGCCGGAACGCTTGCGCGGCACCCTAGTTGGGGCCTTCACGCCCGTCAGCCGTATGGCGGATCGGTCACTCGATGGAATGGCTTTGGGGAAAGGTGGATGACGGACAGCAAGGATCAGGCCCCGGTTCCTGGGTCGGAGCCGGGGCCTGTCGGGCGGGGTGCGGCGCGGACGCGCGCCGGGGCGGTCAGGCCCCGGTCGTGCTCTCCGCCGCCGCCTTCGCCGCGATGTCCGTACGGTGCTGGGACCCGTCGAGGCCGATGCGGGCGACGGCCCGGTAGGCACGGTCGCGGGCCTCGGTGAGGTCCGCCCCGGTGGCCGTGACGGACAGGACGCGGCCGCCGGCGCTGACGACGGCGTCGCCCTCGCGACGGGTGCCGGCGTGCAGGACGTAGGCGTGCGGGGCGTCCTCGGCGGCCACCTCGTCGAGCCCGGTGATCGGGTCGCCGGTGCGCGGGGTGCCGGGGTAGTTGTGGGAGGCGACGACCACGGTGACGGCCGCGTCGTCGCTCCAGCGCAGGGGCTCGAGGTCGGCGAGGTTGCCGGTGGCGGCGGCCATCAGCAGACCGGCGAGCGGGGTCCTGAGGCGGGCCAGCACGACCTGGGTCTCGGGGTCGCCGAAGCGGGCGTTGAACTCGATCACGCGGACACCGCGCGAAGTGATCGCGAGTCCGGCGTACAGCAGGCCGGAGAAGGGGGTGCCGCGGCGGCGCATCTCGTCGACGGTCGGCTGCAGGACGGTCTCGACGACCTCGTCGACCAGCTTGGGGTCCGCCCACGGCAGCGGCGAGTAGGCGCCCATGCCGCCGGTGTTCGGGCCCTCGTCGCCGTCAAGGGCGCGCTTGAAGTCCTGGGCGGGCTGGAGCGGCCGGACGTTCTCGCCGTCGGTGACGGCGAAGAGGGACACCTCGGGGCCGTCGAGGTACTCCTCGACGACCACGCGCTCGCAGGCGTTGGCGTGCGCCCGGGCCGCCTCGATGTCGTCGGTGACGACGACGCCCTTGCCGGCGGCGAGCCCGTCGTCCTTGACGACGTACGGGGCGCCGAAGGCGCCGAGCGCCGCGTCGACCTCGGCCGGGTTCGTGCAGACGTACGAACGGGCCGTGGGGACCCCGGCGCCGGCCATCACGTCCTTCGCGAAGGCCTTGGAGCCCTCGAGCCGCGCGGCCCGACCGGAGGGGCCGAAGACCGGGATGCCCGCCTCGCGCACGGCGTCGGCGACCCCGGCGACGAGGGGCGCCTCGGGCCCGACCACGACCAGGTCGGCGCCGAGCTCGGTGGCCAGCGCCGTCACGGCCGCGCCGTCGAGGGCGTCGACCCGGTGCAGTTCGGCGACCTCGGCGATACCGGCGTTGCCGGGTGCGCAGTGCAGCGAGGTGACGTCGGGGTCGAGGGACAGGGAACGGCACAGGGCGTGTTCGCGGGCGCCGCCGCCGATGACAAGGACCTTCACGGGGGCCAGCCTAATGGGCAGGGGCCCGGCCGGTTTGTGCGGGCTTCCGAAGGGGCGGACGGCGGGGGCTCGTGCGTTCCTCCAGTCGCCGTCCTCCTGTACAGCGCCTGTGCCCGGTGCACCCCGGGCGGGCGTCTACTCGTGCGCGATCTCCTCGACCACCGTCGCTCCCAGTTCCCGCACGAGCAGGTCCTTGCCGGAGAGCGCCGACTCGTCGAGGTCCGGGTCGTCGTCCTCCGGGATGTCGTCCTCCGGGGAGACCGGTGGCGGCGGTTCGGGCGCGGCGGGCCGGGGAGCGGGGTCGGCCGCCGGGGCGGACGCCGCCGAGCCGTGCGCGGAGGGCGCCGCGGGCGAGCCGGGGCCCCGGGACGGCGAGCTCGCGGGTGCCGGTGCCGCCGGACGCTGAGCGGGCGCACCGCCGGCCGGCCCGCCGTGGCCGCCGTAGCCACCGCCGCCGCCGTAACCGCCGGGCGGGCCGGCGGGGGGCGGGGGTGCCGAACCGCCGGAGGGGTCGACGACCGCGTCGACCTTCCACTGCACGTTGAACTGCTCGGCGAGGGCCTGCCGCAGGACGTCCTCGCTGCCGCTGCTCAGGAAGTTGTCGCGGGCCCCGGCGTTGACGAAGCCGATCTGGAGGGTCGTGCCGTCGAATCCGGTCACCTGGGCGTTCTGGCTGAGCAGGATCCAGGTGAACCGGCGGCGGTTCTTGACCGCCTCCAGGATGTTGGGCCAGAGCGAGCGCGGGTCGGGGCCGCCGCTCGGGGCCACCGGGGCCGCGGGCGGCACGGCGGCGGCCGGCGCGGGTGCCGGGGCGGACGCGGCCGGAGCCTGGGCCGGGGCGGCCGGCGCGGCCGGGGCGGGGGGCTGTCCGCCGCCCGCCGGAGCTGCCGTGGGCAAACCTCCGGGCCGCCGCCCGCCGCCCGCCGGAGCCGCGGTGGGCCAGGCGCCCGGCGCGGGCGCGGTGGGAGCCGGGGCGCCGGGGGCGGGTGCGGACGCCAGAGCGGGCGTCGGAGCAGGGGCGGGGGCAGGTGCGGGCGTCGGAGCAGGGGCGGGGGCAGGTGCGGGCGTCGGGGCAGGGGCGGGAGCGGGACCGGCGCCCGGCATGGAGGGCGCGCCCTCGCCGGCCGCCGTGCCACCGCCGGCACCCGGCCCCCGTACCGCCGCCCGGGCCGCGGCCGGACCGCCGCCCGGCGGGAGCGGCGCGGCGGCCGCCGGGCCCGCGGCACCGGCCGGACCGGCATGGGCCTCGGGCCCGGGCACGTACCCCGCGGCGGGCGCCCCGGCCCCCGCCGAGAACTGCACCCCGCGCTCGATCCGGTCCAGCCGGGCCATCACCGACCGCTCGTCGCCGTACGCGGCGGGCAGCAGCACGCGGGCGCAGATCAGCTCCAGCTGGAGGCGGGGCGAGTGGGCGCCGCGCATCTCGGTGAGGCCCTCGTTGACGAGGTCGGCGGCGCGGCTCAGCTCCGCGGCGCCGAAGGACCGCGCCTGGGCCAGCATCCGTTCGATGACGTCGGCGGGGGCGTCGATGAGCCCCTTCTCCGCGGCGTCGGGCACGGCGGCGAGGATGACGAGGTCGCGGAGCCGCTCCAGCAGGTCGGTGACGAAGCGCCGCGGGTCGTTGCCGCCCTCGATCACCCGGTCCACGACCTCGAAGGCGGCCGAGCCCTCTCCGGAGGCGAACGCCTCGACGACGGAGTCGAGCAGCGAGCCGTCCGTGTAGCCGAGGAGGGCGGTCGTCATGTCGTATGTCACACCGTCGGGACCGGCACCCGCGAGCAGCTGGTCCATGACGGACATGGAGTCACGCACGGAACCGGCACCCGCCCGCACGACGAGCGGCAGCACGCCGTCCGCGACGGGGATGTCCTCCTTGCCGCACACCTCGGCGAGGTAGTCGCGCAGGGTGCCGGGCGGCACGAGCCGGAACGGGTAGTGGTGGGTCCGCGACCGGATGGTCCCGATGACCTTCTCGGGCTCGGTGGTCGCGAAGATGAACTTCAGGTGCTCCGGGGGCTCCTCGACGACCTTCAGCAGGGCGTTGAAGCCCTGCGGGGAGACCATGTGGGCCTCGTCGATGATGTAGATCTTGTACCGGCTGGAGGCGGGCCCGAAGAAGGCCTTCTCCCGCAGGTCACGGGCGTCGTCCACACCACCGTGCGAAGCGGCGTCGATCTCGATGACGTCGATCGACCCCGGCCCGTTCCTCGCCAGGTCGCGGCAGGACTGGCACTCGCCGCACGGCGTCGGCGTGGGGCCCTGCTCGCAGTTCAGGCACCGGGCCAGGATGCGCGCGCTGGTCGTCTTGCCGCACCCGCGCGGACCGCTGAAGAGGTACGCGTGATTGACCCGGTTGTTCCGCAGCGCCTGCTGCAACGGGTCGGTGACATGCCCCTGCCCGATGACCTCGGCAAAGGACTCCGGGCGGTAACGGCGGTAGAGCGCGAGAGACGACACGCATACGAGGTTATAGGCGCCCACCGACAACCGGACCGCCCCGCGAACGCAGGCGCCCCCCACGCACCCGCCAGAGCCGACCTACCCTTGCTGCCTTCCGGCCCTGGGGGAGTTCAGTCAGATAGCGCCGCGTGAGGGGCTGGCCCACACGTTACCCGATCAGGGGCCCCGGATACGAGTTCGCAAGCACTCTCCGGCGTCATGTAATGTTTGCCGCGGAGGATTCGCCTAGAGGCCTAGGGCGCACGCTTGGAAAGCGTGTTGGGGGCAACCCCTCACGAGTTCGAATCTCGTATCCTCCGCCAGTGCCTCACCGGGCACGAAGTCGAAGGGCCCCACCGTTCGCGGTGGGGCCCTTCGACGTTGCCGCCCGCTGCGCACCGGTTCAGGGCAGGATCCTGATCCTTCGCGACTCGCTCACCTGGTCCACCTCCGTCACGCGGACCGTCGCCTTCATGGTCCAGGTGCCCGGGAGGGGGAGGGTCAGGGAGTTGGCGCTCCAGTAGCCGCCCCGGTCGACGAGCTCGGCGGCGATCGGGCCGATGCCCCGGTCGGGGAGGGTGAAGGAGAGGCGCAGTTCGGGAACGGCGGCGAGGCTCCCGTCGGGGCCGAAGACGACGGCCTGGACCGCGTTGTCGCCGGTGCGGCCGGGGTCCAGGGTGATCTGGACCGTGCCCCGGCCGCCGGCGGTGCCCGCGTCGAAGGGGATAGTGGTGACCGACGCGGGCAGCACCCCGCCCGCCGGTGCGGACCGTGCCGCCTCGACCGCCGCCCGGCCCGGCACGGTGCCAGCGAGGAGGGTTGTGAGCACCAGGACGACGGCCGCGACGACGGCCTCGGCCAGGACGGACCGGCGCAGGCCCCGGCGGTGGGAGGCGACCGGGTCGGCGGCCTCGTCCCCGGCGGACGGACCGGCGGGCCCCGGTCCCGGCCCGGCCGGCGAGGGGGCGGGCGGTGGCAGGGGCGCGGCGGTCCGCGGCGAGGCGCCCACCGGCACGGGAGCCTCCACCGCCGGGGCCCGTGCCGCTTTCGGCCGGGGAGCCCGTGCCGCCTCCGTCGTCACCAGCGCGGCCGTCCACCGCCGTGACACCGCAGCCGCCGACAGCAGTACGGACACCCCGGCCAGCTTGGCGAGCAGCAGCCGCCCGTACGTCGTCCCGGTGAGCGCCGGCCAGGAACCGAGGCCGCGCCAGGACTGGAAGACGCCGGTGACGGCCAGGACGGTCACGCAGACGAGGGCGACGCGGGAGAAGCGGGCGACCGTGGCGGTGTCCGGGGACCCGCGCAGGGAGGTGAGCAGGGCCACGAGGCCGCCGAGCCAGACGGCCGTGGCCAGCAGGTGGAGCACGGCCGACGTCACCGCCAGGGGGACCAGGGGACCGGCGACGGCGTGCTCGGCGGCGGCCCAGGTCAGGGCCAGCCCGACGGCCACGGCGGCGCCCGCCACGGTCGTGAGGGGACCGTGCTCGCGGCGGCGGGGGACGCGGGCGAGGAACAGCGCGGCCGGCGCGAGCAGCGCCAGCCGGGTCAGCAGCAGCGCGCCGGGACGGCTCGTGACTGTGCGGCCGAGGGCGTCCGCGTTCAGGGCCGTCGCGGGGCCGGTACCCGCCTCGTACGGGGCGCGCAGGACCAGCAGCGCCACGGTGGCCGCCAGCAGGGTCCACCAGCCGGTCACCAGGAGGCGGCGCAGCGGGGCCGGGTCCGGCGGGCGGCACAGGGCGGTGAAGGCGGCCGTGCCGACGAGCAGGGCGGCGGCCAGGTGGGCGAGGTAGCGGGCGATCCGGTGGAGGGTGGCGGTGAGCGGGTCCTCGGTGGGGCCGGCGGCGTTCGCGGCGGTCGTCGCGGAGGGCTTGCCGACGGAGAAGGTGAAGGCGCCGGAGACGGGATGGCTGTCGGCCGAGACCACCCGCCAGGCCACGGTGTAGGTGCCCTCGCCGAGCGCGTCCGGCAGGGTCACGCGGGCCGTGTCGGAGCGTCCGTCCGCGTGCCCGGCGTCCTCGGTGCGCAGGCGGTGGCCGCCGGGGTCGAGGACGCGGAAGGAGTCGTCGCGCAGGCCGACGGACTCGGTGAAGGTCAGGGTGACGGCGCGGGGCGCCCGCGGGAGGACGGTGCCGTCCCCGGGGTCGGTGGAGCGGAGGGCGGCGTGGGCGGACGCCGGCGCCGCGCCGCCGAGGACGAGCAGGACCAGCACGGCCGCCAGCAGCGCCGGCCCCCGCACCAGCCGACGGCCACGGGGCCGCCGGGGACTTCGGACCGTACCGCCGGTCCCGCCGGTGACACCCGTGCCACCCGTGCCGCCACGCCTCACGTCACATCTCCGTCGCCGGGACTCGCCGTCGGCGATGTGTACGGACGCGGGCGCCGTCCCGCTCACCGGGGAGCGGGCGGCCCTCACTGCGTCGTGTTCGCCCGGGGCCGTGCGGTCGCCGGGGGCGTCACGGCCGGGACAGTGCCGCGATCCGCGCGGCCTCGGCCGGCCAGCGTGCCGTGAGGGCGGCCGCGTCACCGTGCTCGTAGTCCCCGTAGGTGAAACCGGGTGCCATCGTGCAGCCGAACAGCGTCCACGCGCCGCCCGCCGCCACCCGGCCGCCCATCCAGGTGCCGGCGGGGACGGTGCACTGCACGTGCTGTCCGCTCAGGACGTCCGGTCCGAGCACCGCCGTGCGCGCGCTGCCGTCCGGGGCGAGGAGCAGCAGCTCCAGCGGATCGCCGAGGTAGAAGTGCCACACCTCGTCGGTGGGCAGGCGGTGCAGGGCGGAGAAGTCGCCCGGCCGGGCGGTCAGCAGGGCGACGATCGCGGTGCCGGCGGGGCGTCCGTCCGGACGCGGCGGGCCGGCCCAGGTCTGCCGGAACAGGCCGCCCTCGCGGGGGATCGGCTCCAGCCCGTAGTGCGCGACGAGGTCCTCAGGGGTCACCGGGGTCACCCCGGGAACGCTACCTCCCGGCGGAGGAAGGCGAGCTGCGCTCTCTTCTCGGGCAGGTACACGTCCGGCAGGTCGATCTCCGGCAGCACGACCCGCGGGCCCGCGGTGAAGCCCTGCCTGGCGAAGCGGGCGATGGCCTTGGCGTTGCGCACGTCCGGGTCGACCACGACCCGCTCGCGGTCCAGGCCCAGCAGGACGTACGCGAGGAGGGCGCCGGTCAGCGCGGCGGTCCAGCCGGGCCGCGTGCCGCCCGGCCCGGTGGGCGCGACCAGCAGGTGGACGCCGATGTCGCCGGGTTCAACGTCGTAGCACTCGCTCACCCGGTCGGCCCCGGGCTCGTAGGTCTGGAACAGCGCGACGGGGACGCCGTCCGTGACCACCAGGAAGGCGTGATGCGTGTCCAGGCCGGCCATGTGGGCGTAGATCCCGGCCACCTGATCCCGCGTGAGGCCGTTCATTCCCCAGAAGGCGGCCCGCTCCTCGCTCACCCAGCCGTGGATCACCCCGGCGTCCGCGGCGGGGTCGAGGGGCAGGACCCGGACGGTGCCGAAACCGTCGAGCACCTGCTCGTGGACGGCGCTGCGGGAGAGGTACGGGTCAGACATCGGTCTCCTTCACGAGCCGGTCGAAGTCGGTGACCACCGGGGCGAGTTCCCCGGCGAGCCACAGGGGCAGCTGGTCGCGGTGGTGGGGCGAGCCGGGGACGCCGGAGGCGCCGTGGGGAACCACCCAGCGGCTGTCCTGGCGGTCGGCCAGGTCCCAGACGTAGCGGGCGGCGGGGCCGCGCGCGGCCCGGTCGGTGAGGCCGGGGACGGCGGAGGTGCACAGCACGCAGTCGTGGTCGCCGGAGAGGCCGGGCTCCTGCGGGGAGGCGTCCGGCAGTGCCCGCCAGGGGGCGAGGCGGTGGGTGTCGCCCCAGGTGCCCGAGGGCTCGCTCGCGGCCACCTCCTCCAGCGCCGCGCGGACCGCTCCGGCGCGGTCGACGCCGTACAAATCCTCGGCCCGCAGCAGGTGTTCGAGGGCGTAGGCGACGCGCGGCACGAGTGCGAGCCAGGGCTGGAACACCTCGGGGTAGGCGGGCGGGACGGCGGCCGCGGCGAGGGCCGGGTGGGCCGCCAGGCGCCGGACGACCGCGCCCCGCACGGCCGCGTAGGCCGCCGCGCCGGTGCTGCCGGCGTCCATGCGCCGGTCCCAGGCGAGGAGGCGGTCGCGCAGGGCGCCGGCCTCGGGGGGCAGGTCTTCGAGGGCCGCCAGGTGGTCGAGGAGGGGTCCGGCGGAGGCGAGGTGGGTGTCGGTGTGGATCGCGGGCATGTCGGCGGCCGACCAGCGGTCCTTGGCGGCGAGCAGGGCGGCGATGCGCTCGGCGCGGTGCGGCGGGGCGAACTCGACGCCGAGGGGGCCGGCCGGGCCCCGCTGGTTGGCCATCACGGCGACGCCGTCGGTGAACCCGGCGCGGGGCGGGGTGTGCCAGCCGGTCCACTCGTGGCCGGGTTCCCACGCGGGCACCGGGCCCGTGCCGTTGGCTGCGGCCCGCACCGGCACCCGGCCCGCGACGCGGTGCAGCAGCCCGCCCTCGGTGTCGGCGGCCTGCACCACGTTGACCGGTTCGGTCCACGCGTCCAGGGCCCGGTCCACGTCGGCGGCCCGGCGTGCCCGCAGCAGCGGCAACAGGGCGGAGAAGCCCAGGTCGGCGGTGACGCGGGGCGGGTGGCGCAGGCTCAGGGCGAGGGGGGTGCCGTCGTCCAGGCCCTCGGGTCCGCCGGCGATCACCGGGCCCCGGTCGGTCTCGACGACCTCGACCTCGACGGGCTCCTCCCCCGCGACCGTGATCAGCTCGGTGTGCCGGGCGGCCCGGTGCCAGGCGCCGTCCGGGCCCAGCGCCTCGATGCCGGCGCCGGTGCGGCGCAGCCGTTCGCGGTACAGGTCCTGGTAGTCGGCCATGGCGTTGGTGATGGCCCAGGCGACCGTGCCGGTGTGGCCGAAGTGGGCGATGCCGGGGACGCCGGGCACGGCGAGGCCGATCACGTCGAACTCCGGGCAGGACAGGTGGATCTGCTGGTAGACGCCGGGTTCCTCGATGTAGCGGTGCGGGTCGCCGGCGATGACCGCGTGCCCGGTCACGGTCCGCTCGCCGCTCACCAGCCAGCCGTTGCTGCCGGCGGTGCCGGGCCCGTCGGTGGCGAAGAGGGCGACGGCGTCCGGGCCGAGGTGCCCAGCGACGTGCGCGCGCCAGAGCTTGGCGGGGAAGCCCGCGAAGAGGATGTGCGTGGCCAGCCAGACGGCGAGTGGCGTCCAGGGCTCCCAGCGGCCGGGCGCGAGGCCGGCGCGCGCGAACTCGGGGGCCGGGTCGTCCGCCGTGAGCGACTCGTTCACCCCGTCGGTGTACGCCCGCACCCAGGCGGCCGTCTCCGGGTCCCGTTCCTCCAGGGCCGCGTGGCAGCGGCGGGCGGTGTCGGCCAGCAGGGCGCGGCGCACGAACCGGTCCCAGGGCAGGGCCTCGGGGCCGAGGAAGGACGCCGAGGTGCCCTGGGCGCGGTGCCGCTCGACCTCCAGCTGCCAGGCCCGGTCACGGGCGGTCACGCGGCCCTGGGCGCGGGCGAGTTCCTCCGCGCTGTCCGCGCGCAGGTGCGGAATCCCCCAGGCGTCGCGGTAGATCTCGGCGCTCACCCTGTGCCCCTACTTTCCTTTAGGTTAGGCTCACCTAAGTAATACGTCGTGGCGGAATCGTACGTGAAGGGTGAAGGGCCGATGGGGCAGGGGCGGGGCTGGGAGGGCGCGGTCCTCAGGCTGATGCGGGCGAAGGACTTCCGGCTCACCGTGACGGACGCCGAGGACGTCACCCCGCGGTACCGGCGCCTGCGCCTGTCCGACGGCGGCCTGCTGGCGGCGACCGGCGTCCACCCCACGATGTGGGTGCGGCTGTGGTTCGACAACGCGGGCAGGCCGCACCAGCGGGCGTACACGCTGGTCGACCCGGACCCGGCGACCGGCACCTTCGGCATGGAGTTCGCCCTGCACGAGGGGTGCGCCAGCGACTGGGCACGGGCCGCGAAGCCCGGGGACACCGTCGAGGCGACGGTCCAGGGCACCGGCTTCCAGCGGCCCGACCCGGCACCCTCGCACCTCTTCGCCGTCGCCGATCCGGCGTCCCTGCCGGCCCTGAACTCGCTCCTCGACGCGCTGGACACGGTCCCGGCGACCGTCTGGTTCGAGGGCGCGACCGCCGGCCTGCCCCTGCGTGCCGACCCGGCCCGGCACGAGATCCGCACGGTCCCGCGGCACGACGGGGGCGCCCGGCTGGTCGCCGAGGTGCGGGAGGCACTGCCCGCACTGCTCCGCGACACCCCCGAGCCGTACGTCTGGATCGCCTGCGACACGGCGACGACCCGGGCCCTGTCCACCCACGTCCGCAAGGACCTGGGCGTGCCCAGGCAGCGGGTGAACGCGCTGGGGTACTGGCGCGCGACCTGAGCCCGCACGCGCGATCATCGGGGCATGGACGTCACTCTTCACCTCGCCCAGGACCCCGAGGCCGACGAGCTCCTCGGCCGCAGTCCGCTCGCCGCGCTGGTCGGCATGCTGCTGGACCAGCAAGTCCCCATGGAGTGGGCGTTCAAGGGCCCGTCGACCATCGCCCGCCGCATGAACGCCGAGGACCTGGACGCCCACGACATCGCCGCCTTCGACCCCGAGGGCTTCGCGGCCCTGCTCTCGGAGAAGCCCGCCGTGCACCGCTACCCCGGCTCCATGGCGGGCCGCGTCCAGCAGCTGTGCCGGTACCTCGTCGAGACCTACGACGGTGACGCCGAGGCCGTCTGGCGGGGCGTCGGCACCGGCAGGGAACTGCTGAAGCGGCTTCAGGAGCTGCCGGGCTTCGGCCGGCAGAAGGCCCAGATCTTCCTCGCCCTGCTGGGCAAGCAGCTCGGCGTCCGTCCCGAGGGCTGGCGGGAGGCGGCCGGCGCCTACGGCGAACCCAAGTCCTTCCGCTCGGTCGCCGACATCACCGGCCCGGAGTCGCTCGCCAAGGTCCGCGCGCACAAACAGGAGATGAAGGCGGCCGCGAAGGCCGCGAAGGCCGCCGACGCGTAGCCGGGGCGCGGAGCCCGGTCCGCCCCGCGGCGTCAGTCCGGTGGACCGCTCCGGGTGGCGGGAACGGCTCGGCCGTTTCCAGCATGGACCATGACCGAACCACCGTTCGGCTCCCCCGGGGGCCCGCAGTACGACGACCGCGGAGTGCACGCCCGGCACGGGACGCACGGCCGGGCGGCCGGCGGGTACGAGCCCGAGCCGCCCGTCGAAGGCCCCCTCCACGTGCTGGCCCGCACCGCCTGGCAGACGGTCCTGGTCACCGGGATCGCCTCGCTGGTCCTCGGCGTGCTGGTGCTGGTCTGGCCGGGGGTGACCCTGCGCGTCGCCGGCGTGCTGTTCGGCCTCTACCTCCTGGTCAGCGGCGTCCTGCAGCTCGCCTCCGCCTTCGGCACGCACGGCAGGACCTCGCTGCGGGTCCTCGCGTTCGTCAGCGGTGCCGTGTCGATCCTGCTGGGTCTGTTCTGCTTCCGCGGCACGCTCCAGTCGGTCCTGCTGCTCGCGCTGTGGATCGGCATCGGCTGGCTCTTCCGCGGCATCACCCAGACCGTGGCCGCCGCGCACGACCCGGCCATGCCCGCGCGCGGCTGGCACGTCCTCCTCGGGGTCGTCACCGTCCTCGCCGGCATCGTCCTGATCGACTCGCCGGTCGAGTCGGTCACCGTCCTCACGGTGATCGGCGGCTGGTGGCTCGTCGTGGTGGGGGTGGTCGAGATCGTCACGTCCCTGCGCATCCGGGACCGGGTCCGCCGGGTCCCGCACACCGTGTGAACGGCGCACCCCGCCCCCGGCCCTGCGCCGGGCGAGTGGTTCCGGCCCGGGGCGTGCTGAACGGCGTACGCCGGGCGGGGACACGACCTGTGTGAGGCCCGCATCGCGCACCACCGCCGTGAACCCCGCCGGACGCGCTCCACGCGCCGTCCGCGCCGGGCGCCGCGGCACCTGGGTGCGGGCCCTGGTCCTGTTCCTGGCCCTGCTCGTGCCGTGCGCCCACGCGCAGGCCCCCGCGGTGCCGCCCCCGGTGGTGGCCGCCGAGAGCGGCGGCCCGGGCGGCACGTCCGCCGAGTACGACCACCTCGACGCCGCCCCGAGGGCACCGGCCCGGCTCGCCCGGCGTCCGGCACCGCCCCGGCTCACCCCGCCGCCCGCCACCGCCGGGCACCCCCGCGCCGACGGGCACCGCGCACCGTCCGCTCCGCCGCCCGCCCCCCGCGGCACGCGCTCCGTGGTCCTGCGCTGCTGACCGGACCGGCCGCCCCGGTCCCCCAGCCCCCGACGGAACGCACCCCAGGAGCACAGCCATGCCCGACGATCCCTACGCCGTCCTGCGCGCCCTCCTGCGCGCCGAGGCCGCCCGCCGCACCCCGGCCGGGCCCGGAGCCGAGCGGGACGCCCCCCGCGAACAGCGGGCGCCCGCACGGGAAGAGAGGCGTGACTGACGGGAAACCGCGGTCACCGCGCCTGGTGGGACGCCCGTACGGCCGTCCCACCGGCACCCCCTTCCCGTTTGCCCTCGTTTACGGCGTCTTTTCCGGCGCCGCGCTGCGCCGCCATGGCTGCGCCCGCGACGCCCGGGCCGGTAGGCTTTCCGTGTGATCTTCAAGCGCATCGGAAACGGCCGGCCGTACCCCGACCACGGCCGGGAAAGCACCCGGCAGTGGGCGGACGTCGCGCCGCGCCCGGTCCGCCTCGATCAGCTCGTGACGACCAAGGGCCAGCTGGACCTGGAGACCCTCCTCGCCGAGGACTCCACGTTCTACGGCGACCTGTTCGCACACGTCGTGAAGTGGCAGGGCGACCTGTACCTGGAGGACGGCCTCCACCGCGCGGTCCGCGCGGCGCTGCAGCAGCGTCAGGTGCTGCACGCGCGCGTCCTCGAACTCGACTGACCGGACCCGCGCCGCCCCTCGCCGGACCCCGTGACGCCGTGGCTTAACCCATTCGGGTGGCATTGCACCGAACCGCGGAACGTCGACTGATCATCTAATAGGCATCGCCGCTCCGGCGCACTACGCTGCGCCCATGAGCATGCTGACTCCCCCTGGCATGGGCGGCCAGTACAAGATCACGGGGGACAAGTACCCACGGATGCGACCGGCCCGCCGACGCGGACGGCTCGCGTTCGCCGGCGTCGCCTGCGCCACCGTCCTCGGAGTCCTCGGCTGGGGCACGCTGCAGCTCATCGACGTCTTCACCGGTGGCGACGAGGCCTCGGCGGCCGGCACCGCGGCGGGCTGCCGGGTCACCCCGGCCCGCGCGAGCGCCTCGCCCGCGGCCGTGGCCGTGCCGAAGCCGGCCCAGATCACGGTCAACGTGCTGAACGCCACCACCCGCAAGGGCCTCGCCCAGCAGACCGCCGACGAGCTGAAGAAGCGCGGCTTCCGCATCGGCGACGTCACCAACGCGCCCGCGCAGTTCGACAAGAAGGTGGGCGGCTCGGGCGTGCTGCTCGGACCCGCGGCGGCCCTGAAGGGCGCGCTGCCCGTACTCGGCACCCAGCTGCCGGCCGCCGAGCGGCGCACCGACGCGGCCCGCAAGGGGGCCACCGTGGACCTGATCATCGGCAACGGCTTCAAGGGCCTGGCGAAGCCGGCGGACGCCGACGCGGCGCTGGCCGGGCTGGCCACGCCGCGGCCGACGCCCGCCGCGGAGAAGAAGGGCTGCTGAGCAGCCGTACGGACGCGCCGCGAGCCGCTACTCGGCGGCTCCGTACATCCGGTCGCCCGCGTCGCCGAGGCCCGGCACGATGTAGCCCTGGTCGTTGAGGCGCTCGTCGACCGAGGCCGTCACCACCGTCACCGGGGTGCCGGCCAGCTCGCGCTCCATCACCTCGACGCCCTCGGGGGCGGCGAGCAGCACCACGGCCGTCACGTCGTCGGCGCCGCGCTTGATCAGCTCCTGGATGGCGGCGACCAGCGTGCCGCCGGTGGCCAGCATCGGGTCCAGCACGTACACCTGACGCCCGGAGAGGTCGTCCGGCATGCGGGTGGCGTAGGTGGAGGCCTGCAGCGTCTCCTCGTTGCGCACCATGCCGAGGAAGCCCACCTCGGCGGTCGGCAGCAGCCGGACCATGCCGTCGAGCATGCCGAGACCGGCGCGCAGGATCGGCACCACCAGCGGGCGCGGGTGGGAGAGCTTGACGCCGGTGGTCTGCGTGACCGGCGTCTGGATGTCGACCTGTTCGGTGCGCACGTCACGCGTGGCCTCGTAGGCGAGCAGGGTGACCAGCTCGTCGGCGAGACGGCGGAAGGTCGCGGAGTCGGTGCGCTGGTCGCGCAGCGTGGTGAGCTTGTGGGCGACCAGGGGGTGGTCGACGACGTGGAGACGCATGTCCCCCACAGTAACCGGGCCCCGTCGCACCGGCGTCCCCGCGGCCGGTCGAGCGCGCACCGGGGCCTCTCGCCCGGCTCGTGGGCGTCGAAACGCCCGTCCGGGGGAAGGTGGGAGGGACGGACGCGGGGTGGTGAGACTGTGCCTGACCGGGACATTCACGACACGTCGTCCCCGGGCGAGGAGCCGGGGACACGGCAGAGGACGGGGACGGAGAGCAGGCCGAGAACGGAACGCGGACCGGGGACGGAGCGCGGACCGGGGACAGGACGCGGGCCCGGCACCGGACGCGGCCCCAGCGCGGAGCGCGGACCCGGCACCGGACGCGGCCCCAGCGCGGAGCGCGGACCCGGCACCGGACGCGGCCCCAGCGCGGAGCGCGGACGCGGCCCCGGCTCGGAACGCGGGCCCGGCACGGAGCGCGGGCCGGGCACGGAGCGCGGGCCGGGGGCGGAGCGCGGGCCGGGGGCGGAGCGCCGGTCGGCCGCGGACGCGGAGTCCGAGCGCCGTCGGCGCCGCGCCCAGTTCCTGCGCGACCTCGCGGAGGCCCGGGAGCTGCGGGACCGCGTCCAGCCGCGCCGCGCGAAGGCCGCCCGGCTGCGCCACGCGATGCGCATGCGCACGTTCCGCTGGTAGCGCCGGGGGCCCAGAGCCCGTCGGGGGAAGATCGCGCGCCGCGCCGACGGCACGGGAACGGCTGTGTACGGCCCCGGGCGGAAGCCGCGTACGATCCGCGAGTGGCGGCAAGGACTGCGCCGCCGGACCGGGCTCGGACACGCACGCACGGACCGCGATCAAAACGGCGGGACACAGGGCGCGGAAGACATCGCCCGAGGGCCTTGTTTCTGCCACGATTCCGAGTGGGTGGGGTTCACGGCACCGCTTGCCCCGCCCACGACCTCCGCCGGGGGGAACCCCAACCGGCACGCCTACGACCAGTGGGAGAGTCACGGTGTACTTCACCGCACTGCTCGCGCGCACCGAAGACGGGTGGGAAGCGAGCGACACGGAGCTGGACGATGTGGAGACCCTGTCGGATCTGACCGACCTGGCCCGGGAAGCCTCTCCCGACGAGGACACGGTGCTCGTGCTGATCGAGCAGGAGGACGCCTGGTTCGGCGTCGTCCGCGTGGACGGCGAGGAGGATCCCCGCATCTACGTCTCGGACGCCGCCGCGGCCGCCCGCAGCAGCTACGGGGAGATCCTGCTCACCGACGAACTGCTCGGCCGGGACCCCGGTGACGACGTCCCCGACCTCGACGCCCTCGACCTCGACGGCACCGAGGACGGCGAGCCCGACGACGGCGACGAGGACGACGCGGACGCCGGCTCCGGCGAGTCCTCCGTGCCGCACGGCCCGGTCGGCGACGCCCAGGTCCTCGACGACTTCGGCGTGAGCGAGAAGGAGCTGCGGTCGATGTCCGGGGACGCGGTCGGCGAGATCGCCGAGGCGCTGGGCGCCTCCGAGGTGCTGGAGACGGTCCGCTGACCGCACCGATCGACGAGGGCCCGGGTCGGATGCCGCCGGGCCCGGACCGGGACCCGGCCGGGTCCGACCCGGTGCGCGACCGGTGGCGGCCCGCGATGCGGCTGGCGCTGGCCGAGGCCGGTCACGCCGCCCGGGGCGGGGACGTCCCCGTCGGCGCCGTCGTACTGGCCCCGGACGGCAGCACGGTGCTGGCGTCCGGGCACAACGAACGCGAGGCCACCGGCGATCCGACGGCCCACGCGGAGGTGCTGGCGATCCGGCGGGCCGCCGCGCGGCTCGGCGACCGGTGGCGGCTGACCGGCTGCACGCTCGTCGTCACCCTGGAGCCGTGCACGATGTGCGCGGGCGCGGTGGTGCAGTCCCGGGTGGACCGGGTCGTCTACGGCGCCCGCGACGACAAGGCGGGCGCGGCCGGCTCGCTGTGGGACGTCCTCCGCGACCGGCGGCTCAACCACCGGCCCGAGGTGATCGAGGGCGTGCTCGCCGAGGACTGCGCCCTGCTGCTCACGGACTTCTTCCGCGACCGCTGACACCCGCCCGCGGAGCCGCCGGATACCGATTTCGAACCATGCCGCACTGTGCTGTAAGGTCTCTCTCGGTAGCGTGTCCGAGCGGCCGAAGGAGCTCGCCTCGAAAGCGAGTGTGGCGCAAGTCACCGAGGGTTCAAATCCCTCCGCTACCGCAGCAGAAGGGCCCAGTCCGAGGACTGGGCCCTTCGTCGTGTCCGGACGTCGGCGCGGCTCGCCACCGGAACGAGGCATTGATCGCACACGGGAGCGGACAGTTACACTCACCGCCGGTAGCGCAGAGTCCGAGGAAGTCCCAGGGGGAGGCCGCGGTGGCGGTGAACGCGAAGAAGATCGCCGTCTACGTGCTCGTGGTCTTCGTGCTGTACGTGATCATCACGGACCCGGCGAAGGCCGCCGACTACGTCCAGATCGGGTTCCAGGGCATCTCCGACGCCGCGGGAGCCGTCGGGGACTTCATGACCTGGGCCGCCAACGGAGGAAAGTGATGATCCGTCACCTGGTGCTGTTCAAGCTGAACGAGGGCGTCGAGCGTGACGACCCGCGCGTCGTGGAGGGCGTCGAGGCCTTCCGGGCCCTCGGCGGCCGGATCGAGGAGCTGCGCTTCTGGGAGTGCGCCTGGAACATCAGCGACCGCCCCATCGCCTACGACTTCGCCATCAACTCCGCCGTGGACGACACCGACGCCCTGCGGCGCTACGTGGACCACCCGGCGCACCAGGCGGGCGTCGCGCTGTGGCGTGAGTTCGCCACCTGGGTGATCGCCGACTACGAGTTCTGAGGCCCCGCGCACCGCCAGCCCCCCGCCGGAAACGTCGGGGGGCTGGTCCGCGTGCGGGGACGGCCGCGCACGGCCCGCCCCTTATGCCCTCAACACGGGGTTATGGGGTGCTTGCACACCGTGCGGATGTCTTGTGATGCTATGACCGCTTTTGACGGAGAGTTGACGGATGAGTTGACGGATCACGAGGTGGAGTTGACCGTGCCGGCCAGTACTGCGCCTCAGGCACCGCCCGCACCCCCCGCACAGGCCCAGGAGCCCCCCTCGGGGCCCACCGCGCCGCAGCGCAGCCGGGGCGCCGACACCCGGGCCCTGACCCAGGTGCTCTTCGGAAAGCTCAAGGGACTCGAGCCGGGCACGCCGGAGCACGACCGCGTGCGCGCGGCGCTCATCGAGGCCAACCTCCCGCTGGTCCGCTACGCCGCCGGGCGCTTCCGCTCGCGCAACGAGCCGATGGAGGACGTGGTCCAGGTCGGCACCATCGGGCTGATCAACGCCATCGACCGCTTCGACCCGGACCGCGGCGTGCAGTTCCCGACCTTCGCCATGCCCACGGTGGTCGGCGAGATCAAGCGCTACTTCCGCGACAACGTCCGCACCGTGCACGTACCGCGCCGGCTGCACGAGCTGTGGGTGCAGGTCAACAGCGCGACCGAGGACCTGACGACCGCCTTCGGGCGCTCCCCGACCACCGCCGAGATCGCCGAGCGGCTGCGCATCGGCGAGGACGAGGTGCTCTCCTGCATCGAGGCCGGACGGTCGTACCACGCCACCTCGCTGGAGGCGGCGCAGGAGGGCGACGGGCTGCCCGGGCTGCTCGACCGGCTCGGCTACGAGGACCCGGCGCTGGACGGCGTCGAGCACCGCGACCTCGTCCGCCACCTGCTCGTGCAGCTCCCCGAGCGGGAGCAGCGCATCCTGCTGCTGCGCTACTACAGCAACCTCACCCAGTCGCAGATCAGCGCGGAACTCGGCGTCTCGCAGATGCACGTGTCGCGGCTCCTGGCGCGCAGTTTCCAGCGGTTGAGGTCCGCCAACCGGATCGACGCGTGAACCGGACGCGCGACCCGGACGCGCAACCCGGCGTGCAACCGAAAGCATGACCGAGCGGTCACCGGCGCGAGCGAATCGCCCACCAGGGCCGTTGCGGGCGGATTCCGTCCGACAGACCGTCAGACCCCCTCTTTCCAGGGGGTTTTCGCGTCTCGCATGTCGACATGTCACTACAGCGCGTTGCCGACATGTGACATTCTGCCGGAAGCGCGTTTGCCGGAGCTCCGGCTCCGGTATTCAGGTGAAGGCTGCGTTCCCACCGTGGGAGCGTCCGCCGTGACCGTCCCGCGACCCAAAGGGGGTGGCATGTCCGTAGAACAGGGCAGCTCGAAGGTGCTCGCGCTCGCGGAAAGCGAGACCGCGCCCGACGCGCTCCAGGCGCTCGGCTCCATCGATGACGTCCCGACCCTCGACGCCGTGCCGGCTCAGGCCCTCCCGGCAGCCGAAGCCCCCGTCCTGGCGGCCTCGACGAACATCGACACCCGCACCCTGTCCCGCTCCCTGTTCCTGCGGCTCGCCGCACTCGACCAGGACAGCCCCGAGCGCGCGTACGTCCGGGACACCCTGATCGAGCTCAACCTCCCGCTGGTGCGCTACGCCGCCGCGCGCTTCCGCTCCCGCAACGAGCCGATGGAGGACATCGTCCAGGTCGGCACCATCGGCCTGATCAAGGCGATCGACCGCTTCGACTGCGAGCGGGGCGTGGAGTTCCCGACCTTCGCGATGCCGACGGTCGTGGGCGAGATCAAGCGGTTCTTCCGGGACACCTCGTGGTCCGTGCGCGTCCCGCGCCGGCTCCAGGAGCTGCGCCTGGCGCTGACCAAGGCGAGCGACGAGCTCTCCCAGAAGCTCGACCGCTCCCCGACGGTCGGCGAGCTGGCCGCCGTGCTGGGCGTGTCCGAGGAGGACGTCGTCGACGGCCTGGCGGTGGGCAACGCCTACACCGCCTCCTCGCTGGACTCCCCCGCCCCGGAGGACGACGGCGGCGAGGGCTCGCTGGCGGACCGCCTCGGGTACGAGGACACGGCGCTGGAGGGCGTGGAGTACCGCGAGTCCCTCAAGCCGCTGCTGGCCAAGCTGCCGCCGCGGGAGCGGCAGATCATCATGCTGCGCTTCTTCGCCAACATGACCCAGTCGCAGATCGGCGAGGAGGTCGGCATCTCGCAGATGCACGTCTCGCGGCTGCTCACCCGCACCCTGGCGCAGCTGCGCGAGGGCCTCATCTCGGACTGAGCCCGCCCCGCCGCCGTCCGGCGGTACCCCACGACGGCAAGGCGACCGCCGCGGCACCCCCTGGGGGGCCGCGGCGGTCGCGTCGTACGCGGGCGTGGTCCCCGGTCTACTTCAGCGCCAGCCAGGCCACGGCCGCGACGACCACCACGGCGGCGACGATGCCGACGATCAGCCCGATGCGGGGGCCCGAGGAGGCGACGGGGTCCGCCTGCCGGGCCTGGGGGGCGCCCTCGTCGACGAACGCACGGAACATCTGGGTGCTGCCTGCGGGGTCGTGGTTGCCCTGGGGGCCCTGGTTGTTAGCCATGGGCCGAGACACTAGCGAATCGGCGAGTGGGGCCCAAGTGCGGGGCTCCGCAGACCCGTTGTCCCAGGTCACCGCCCTTCACCTGGGTGTTTACTCTCGCAATACTTGCCTTTGCCAACTTTTTATTTCGGGACCCCCGTTTTTATTTGCCTGTAGCAACCAACCGCTCCTATGGTTGCCCTAAGCAACGAATGCAGGAGGTGCGCATGGCCGAAAAGGCGCAGTACGAGGAGCTGATCCGCCAGTTCAGCGCCTTCGGCGCCGTCAAACGGGAACTCGGCCGCATCCTGCCGGCCGACTGTCCCGGCGGATCGGCCGCCGTACTGACGCTGCTGGGCCGCCATGGGGACATGCGCATGAGCAAGCTCGCGGAGCTGCTCGCCGTGGACATGTCGGTGACCAGCCGCCATGTCGCCCACATCGCCGAGCGGGGCTGGATCGAACGCTCCCCGGACCCGGCGGACAAGCGCTCGCGCATCCTGCGTCTGACGCCCGAGGGCCAGGCCCAGCTGGACGATCTGTCCGAACGGACGACCCAGCTGCTGGCCCACCGCCTGAGCGACTGGACCGACGAGGAGGTCGGCCAGCTCACCCGGCTCATGACCAGGCTCCGGGCGAGCTTCGACGACTGCCGGTCCTCCGTGGGCCGGCCCGCCGTACCACCCGCGGTCGAACAGACCACCCGTACACCCGCAGTCACCACGTAAGCAAAGGAAGTCCATGGCAACGACCACACCAGCCGGTGTGCGGGCTCATGCCAAGCACGGGGGAGGCTCCGCCGGAGACGCTCCGATGTCCCACCGGCAGATCATGGAGGCGCTGTCCGGGCTGTTGCTCGGCATGTTCTGCGCCATCCTGTCCTCGACCATCGTCACCAACGCCCTGCCCGAGATCGTGGGCGATCTCGGTGGCGGCCAGAGCGCCTACACCTGGGTCGTCACCGCCTCGCTGCTGACGATGACCGCCTCCACCCCGCTGTGGGGCAAGCTCGCCGACCAGATCAGCAAGAAGGCTCTGGTCCAGACGGCCCTCGTCGTCTTCGTCATAGGTTCCGTCGTGGCCGGTCTGGCGCAGAACCCGGGGATGCTCATCACCGCCCGCGCCATCCAGGGTCTCGGCGGTGGCGGTCTGTCCGCCCTGGCGCAGATCATCATGGCCGCGATGATCTCCCCGCGTGAGCGCGGCCGGTACTCCGGCTACCTCGGCGCGACCTTCGCCGTCGCCACCGTCGGCGGCCCGCTGCTCGGCGGCGTCATCACCGACACCAGCTGGCTCGGCTGGCGCTGGTGCCTCTACGTCGGCGTGCCCTTCGCGATCATCGCCCTGATCGTGCTGCAGAAGACGCTGCACCTGCCGGTGAACCAGCGCAAGGTCAAGGTCGACTGGGCCGGCGCCTTCTTCGTCACCGCGGCCGTCTGCCTGCTGCTCGTCTGGGTCACCTTCGCCGACGACAAGTACTCCTGGATGTCCTGGCAGACCGGCGTGATGGTCGGCGGCGCCGTCGTCCTGACGCTGATCTTCCTGTTCGTCGAGTCCAAGGCCAGCGAGCCGATCATCCCGCTGCGCCTGTTCCGCAACCGCACCATCGCCCTGGCCTCGCTGGCCTCGCTGTTCGTCGGTATCGCGATGTTCGCGGGCACCGTCTACTTCAGCCAGTACTTCCAGCTGGCCCGGGACAAGTCCCCGACGATGTCGGGCGTCATGACCATCCCGATGATCGGCGGCCTGTTCATCTCCTCCACGGTCTCCGGTCAGGTCATCACCAAGACCGGCAAGTGGAAGGGCTGGCTGCTGGCCGGCGGCGTGCTGCTGACGGCGGGCCTGGGCCTGCTGAGCGGCATGCGCTACGACACCCCGTACTGGCACATCGGCATCTTCATGGCGCTGATGGGTCTCGGCGTCGGCATGATGATGCAGAACCTCGTGCTGTGCACGCAGAACCAGGTGGCCCCGAGCGACCTGGGTGCCGCGTCCTCCACGGTGACCTTCTTCCGGTCCCTCGGCGGTGCGGTCGGCGTCTCCGTGCTCGGCTCGATCATGTCGAGCCGGATCAGCCACTACGCCACCGACTCCATCGGGCAGCTCAAGCCCGAGGAGCAGATGGCGGCCGGCAAGGCCATGAGCTCCGGCCAGATCCCCGACATGGACCTGCTGCCCCTGCCCATCCGCACCTGGCTGGAGAGCGCCTACGGGCACGGCATCGCGGACATCTTCCTGTACGTCGCGCCGATCGCCGCCCTGGCCTTCATCGTGACGCTGTTCATCAAGGAGGTGCCGCTGCGCACCACCGGCGCCCTGGCCCAGGCGGCCGAGTCCGCCGCCACGACCGCCTCCCCGGCGGCCCCGGTCCCGGCCGAGGCCGCCCGGGTCGCCGACGAACCCGTCCCGGCGGCCGTGGCCGCCACCGCGCCGGCCGACGACACCGCCGCCCGGCCCGAGGCCACCCAGCGGCTCGCCGCCGTCGCCACGGCGGCCGGCTCCGAGGCACCCGTCTCCGGCGGCATCCCGGTCCGCGGCTTCGTCCGCGGCGCCGAGTCCGCGCCGGTCGGACAGGCCGCCGTCACGCTGATCTCGCTGGCGGGCCGGCAGCTGGGACGCTCGGTCGCCCAGGCCGACGGCTCCTACGCGATCGACGCGCCGAGCGCCGGGTCGTACGTCCTGATCGCCTCCGCCGACGGCTTCCAGCCGCAGGCGTCCACGGTCGTCGTCAACGACGAACCGGTCGCCTACGACATCCTGCTCAGCGGCACCAGCGGGCTCACCGGCCTGGTCCGGTCCGCGGAGGGCGGGCAGCCGGTCAAGGACGCGATGGTGATCGTGACCGACGTGCGCGGGGACCTGCTGGCCTCCGCCGCCACCGGCGACCAGGGCGACTTCTCCTTCGACGAGCTGGTGCCGGGCACGGTGACCGTCGCGGTGAACGCCGCCGGGTACCGGCCGCGCGCCCTGCCCGTCGAGGTGGGCGGCACGGGTGTCACCCGCGTCGAGGTCGACCTGCAGGCCGGGGCCGAGGTCCAGGGCGTCGTGCGGGCCCCGCACGGTCCGCTGGCCGACGCCCGCGTGACCCTGGTCGACGCGGCCGGCAACGTGGTCGGCACGGCCACCACCGGCTCGGACGGGGCGTACGCCTTCACCGACCTGGACGCCGGTGAGTACACCGTCATCGCGACCGGCTACCCGCCGGTGGCGACGGCCCTCACGGTCGCCGGCCAGGGCGTCGACGACCACGACATCGAACTCGCCCACCCCGGCGAGTAGCGACACCCCGGCCCGTGGCGGCCCGCGCGCTCCGAGCGGAGGCGCGCCGCCGCCACGGGCCGGTCTCTTTGCGACCGACAGACAAGGCTTTTCGGGCCCGTGCAGACCTATGGGCCCGCTTTCCGGGGAGAACAGGGGACAACGGGATGGGACTGACCGCGAGGATCCGCACGCGGGACGGATGGGCCGTGTCGCACGCGGTCGTCACGGTGACCGACATGACCGGCACGCAGGTGCTGCGCGCCGAGGCGGACGCCGAGGGCTCCGTCCGGGACACCGCGCAGCTCGCGCCGGGGGCGTACACCGTCATCGTCACGGCCGTCGGGTACGCGCCCGCCGCCTCCAGCGCCATCGTCACGGCTAGCGGCCGGGCCGAGGTCGGCACCGTGACGCTGGCCCGCCAGGGCGGCACCGAGCTGCCGCCGCCCGGGCCGTGGACCATCGACCCGGCGCACTCCAGCGTGGCCGCGGTGGCCCAGCACCTGGGCATCTCCAGCGTGCGCGGCCGCTTCACCGACTTCGCCGGCACCGTCGAGATCGCGCCGGACGACGTCACCAAGTCCCGGGTGGAGGCGGTGATCAAGGCGTCCTCCATCGACACCGGCAACGGCATGCGCGACACCCACCTGCGCTCCGCGGACTTCCTGGACGTCGAGCGGCACCCGGAGATCACCTTCCGGTCCACCGGGGTGACCCTGGCCGGCACCGACCGCTGGACCGTCCACGGTGAGCTGGGCCTGCACGGCGTCGTCCGCCCGGTCGACCTGGACCTGGCCTACCTCGGCACCGGCGCCGACCCGTGGGGCGGCACCCGGGCGGCGTTCCGCGCGACCACGGAACTGCGGCGCGAGGACTTCGCCATGAACTACAACCAGGTCCTCCAGGCGGGCATCGCCGCCATCGGCACGACGCTCAGGGTCGAGCTGGACGTCCAGGCGGTCCAGGGGGAGTCACTGCCGGCCGTGTGAGGCGCCGCCGGCCGTCCGGGCCACCAGCTCGTCGCACAGGTCCCGAAGCTTGACGTTCGTGTGCTGCGAGGCCCGGCGCAGCCGTTCCATGGCCCGCTGGGCGTCGATCCGCTCCCGGGCCATGAGGATGCCGACCGCCTGGTCGATGACGCTGCGGGAGAGCAGGGCGGTCCGCACGTCGGCCGCCGAGGACCGCTGCCGCTCGATGCCCAGCGCCTCGTTCACCGCGTCCGCGGCCCGCACCGCGAAGGTGCGGGCCGCTTCGCGTCCCTCGCCCAGCGAACCGGGTTCGCGGCCGTAGAAGTTGAGGGCGGCGCCCGTCTCGCCCTCGACGGCCAGCGGCAGCGCCAGCACGCAGCGCACCCCGGTGGCCAGCGCGTACTCCGTGTACGCGGGCCAGCGGGTCTCCTCGGCCAGGTCGGGGCAGTACCGGGGGCTGCCGGATTCGGCGGCGTCCACGCAGGGGCCCTCGCCGTTCTCGTACTGGCGCAGGTCCAGGCCGCTGGGGAGGCCGGTGCTGCCGGCCAGGGTCATCAGCCGGCCGGCGCGGCGGACCGTGACCGAGCAGGCGACGGCGCCGGGTACCGCAAGCACCGCGCGGTCGGTCAGATCGCGCAGCAGGGTGTCGAGTCCCTGGCTGCGTGCCAGCGCCCCGTCCAGCGTCTCGGGGCTTTCGGAGCTCTGAGCGGTCATGCCCCTACGGATATCCCGTCGGCGCCCGAAGACGCCTCGTCACCCGGACGGGTTGTTCGTGTCGACGATGCGGCGGGCCAGGTCGCGCAGTTTGACGTTCTCCCGCTGCGAGGCCTTGACCAGGGAGTCGAAGGCGCCGGCCGCGTCGATGGTCATGCGCTCCATGAGGATGCCGGTGGCCTGGCCGATCAGGTCCCGGGTGCGCATCGCCTCGGTGAGCTGCTGGCGGACGGTCGCCGAGTCCAGGGCGAGGCTGACGTGGGCGGTGAACAGGCGGCCGACACGGGTGGCGTCCTCGTCGAAGGCGCGCGGCTTGCGCGCGTAGGCCGTCAGCACGGTCAGACGGCGCCGGTCGGAGCGCAGCCGGAGGGACAGCGCCGAGCGGAGGCCGAGGTCGGACAGGGCGTCGCCGCCGTCGGCCTCGGTGTCGTCTATCCGCACCACGGGCGCGGTCCACAGCCGCTGCCGGTCCGGGTGCGGCTCACGGCCGGGCTGCCGGGACTCGGCGGAGCGCACGGTCTCGTCGGTCCAGGCGAGGGCGCGGCCCCTGCCGCCGCGCTCGATCTCCGAGATGCCCGCGTGCTCGGCGCCGGGCATGAGGTGCACGGCCAGCTCGACGGCAGTGCGCAGTGTGTCGTCCGCGGTGCCCGTCCCGTGGAGCCGCCGGGCCGCCGTGGTCAGCGCCTCGGCCAGCTCGAAGCCCGCCGGAAAACGCGGCAAATCGGTAAATTCGGACGCAGTCACACGAACCTCTTCGGCATGCACGGCCGTTCGGCCGTGCGCAGGAGAGCTCCGCAGCACATTCCCGACTGCGAGCACAGGACGAACAGCACTTTAGCCGTTCGGTTGCGGGGCGGTGACGCCCGGCCGACGGAGCGGGCGGCCACCTTTCACGGCCCGCTCCCGCGTGGTGGAATGAGGGCCCGGGTCAGGAAGCGGCCTCGCCGGAAAGCCGGACGGACGTCTGTCAGGTGAGTGACGTGACCTTCCCTCCCCGCCCCTGCGAGCCGGGCGAGCCGCCGGGCTGCGCCGTACTGGCACTGCCCCCGGAGATCGACTTCTGCAACGCCGCGGGGCTGCTGCCCATGATCATGGCCGCGGTGGACCACCACTCCGGCGCCCTGCGCCTCCTCGTCCTCGACCTGACCTCGACCCACTTCATGGACTCCCAGGGGGCCTGCCTCCTCGACGAGGTACGCGACCGGCTGCGCGGCCGGACCCTGCTGCGGGTGGTGGCGGCACCGGCGAGCGTGCCGAGCCTGGTCCTGGAGCTGACCGGCCTGCGCCGTGACGTGCCGGTCCACGACAACCTCGAGGAGGCGCTGCGGTCCGGCGGCGGGTCTCCGGCCTAGGCTGGCGGCATGGCACCGAACATCGCGACCAACACCCGCGTGACCCTCGACGAGTTGCTGGACTTCGTACGCCCGCGGCACCGCGCGATCCTGCTGACCCGGCGGTCCGACGGCAGCCCGCAGGGGTCGCCGCTGACCTGCGGGGTCGACGACTCCGGCCGGATCGTGGTCTCGACGTACCCGGAGCGGGCCAAGACGCGCAACGCCCGGCGGGACGAGCGGGTCAGTCTCGTCGTGCTCAGCGACGACTGGAACGGCCCCTGGGTCCAGGTCGACGGCACGGCGGAGGTCATCGACGCGCCCGACTCCGTGGAGCCGCTCGTGGAGTACTACCGCAACATCGCCGGCGAGCACCCCGACTGGGACGAGTACCGGCGGGCCATGGTCGAGCAGGGCAAGTCGATCATCCGGGTGACGCCCGTGGCGTGGGGGCCGGTGGCGACGGGCGGCTTCCCGGCCCGGCTGTCCGAGGACGACTGAGCGGCCGTCAGGCGCGCGCCACCATCGCCTCGATGCCCGCGACGAGCAGTTCCAGGGCGAAGTCGAAGTCCCGCTCCAGCATCTCCGCCACGGTGTCGCCGCCGCGGGCCGCCACAATGTCCCGGGACTCCTCGACGACGCCCGCGGTCTCCGGCGACCCGGTCACCGCGCTCAGGGAGTGCTGGTAGTACTCGTCCGGGCTCAGGCCGGTGTCCGCCGCGCGGCCGAGGAAGTGGCCCTCGATCGTGCCGTAGCCGTAGACGAACTGGAAGACGGCCGAGATCGCGCCGGTCACCCGGTGCGCGGGCAGGCCGGTGCGGCGGATGACGCGCTGCACCGACCGCGAGAAGGCCCGCGCGTTGGGGCCGATGTTGAGGTAGGTCCCGATCAGCTGGGACAGCCAGGGGTGGCGCACCAGCAGCGCGCGGTTCTCCCCGGCCAGCGTGCGCAGCTGGTCGCGCCAGTCCTCGTCGGACTCGGGGCCGGGCATCCGCAGCTCGCCGAAGACCGCGTCCAGGGCGAGTTCGAGCAGTTCGTCCTTGGTGTCGACGTACCAGTAGACGGACATCGCCGTCACGTTCAGCTCCGCGGCCAGGCGGCGCATGGAGAATCCGGGCAGGCCCTCGGCGTCCAGCAGCCGGACGGCGACCTCGGTGATCCGTTCCCGGTCGAGCCCGGACGGCTGCCCGCCGCCCCGCCCGCCGCGGCGAGCCCCGCCGCCGAGCCAGACACTGGCCCTCGGCCCCTGCCGGCCTGCCTTCGCCATGCGCACCTGCCTCGGTCTCCCCGTCGCCGGTCATGCTAGACGCCCCTCGAGGGAGCGCGGGGCGGCAGCGCGGCGCACCGGGGCTCCCGCACGGCGCACCGCACCGTGAGGGAGCCCCTGGCGTCGTCCCGGGCCGGCCGGTCAGCTTCCGTCGGCCGGCTGCGTGAGGTCGTAGAACGTGGCCGACCCCGCGGTGACCTCCTCGAAGTTGGCCTCGACCCAGGAGGTGATCTGCGACGAGCTGCCGGAGCCACCGCCCATGCCGCCACCCGTGCCGCCACCGGAGACGAAGTAGTGGATCCTGCCGTCCTCCACGTACTTCTTGAACTGGGCCAGCGTGGGGGACGGGTCCGTGCCGTTGAAGCCGCCGATCGCCATCACCGGTTCGCCGGTGCCGAGCTGGTAGCTCGCGGCGTTCTGCGAGCCGATCGCCGCCGCGACCCAGGTGTACCGGTCGGCGTCGGTCTCCAGCAGCTTCCTGGCCTCGGCGTCGACCTGGGCGCCGTTCAGCAGGCCGCCCATGCCGCCGCCGCCCATGCCGCCGTCCGTGCGGCCGCCCTCGCCGGTGGCGCCCTGACCGTTCGGGGCCGTCCCGCCGTTCCGGCCGCCGCCGGGGAAGCCGCCGCCCGGCTGGTTCTGGCCCGGCGCACCGCCGGGGAAGCCGCCGGTGCCGTTGCCCGGACCGCCCTGCCCCTGGCCCTGCCCCGGCGCGTTGCCGCCGCCCGGGAAGCCGCCGCCGGGACCGCCGCCCCGGCCGCCACCGCCCGGGCCGCCCATCATGCTCGCGCCGGCCGGGCCGGCCGTGACGATGGAGCCGCTGTGCCCCTCCCGCACGGTGCTGAGGGTGTAAGCGGTCGGCCCGGCCAGCGCCGCCACGACGCCCAGCCCCGCCACCGCGAGCGCGGTCCGCCGCCCCAGCCGTCCGGCGAAGACGAGCCCGAGCGCTGCGGCCAGGCCCCCGACGAGGACCAGCCACCTCAGCCACGGCAGGTAGTCCGGCGTGCGGTGCAGCAGCACGTATCCCCAGGCGGCCGTCGCCGTGACCGCCGCGGCGAGCGCCAGGGACGCCGGGATCCGCTCGCGCCGCTCCCACAGGGCCGCCGCGCCCATGCCGACCACGGCCGCCAGGTACGGGGCGAGGGCCACCGTGTAGTACTGGTGGAAGATGCCCGCCATGTAGCTGAAGACCGCCGCCGTCGTCAGCAGCGAGCCGCCCCAGACCAGGAACGACGCCCGGGTCGCGTCGGTGCGCCCGCGCCCGCGCGTCACGAGCAGGCCCGCGGCGAGCAGGATCAGCGCGGCCGGCAGCAGCCAGGAGATCTGGCCGCCGATCTCGGAGTTGAACATCCGGTCCCAGCCGGTCTCGCCCCACTGACCGCCGGCCCCGCCACCGGGGCCGCCCCCGCCGCCGACGCTGCCGGTCTCCTCGCCGTTGAGGCGGCCGAGGCCGTTGTAGCCGAAGGTCAGCTCCAGGAAACTGTTGTTCTGCGAGCCGCCGATGTACGGCCGCGACGACGCGGGCCACAGCTCGACGACCGCGACCCACCAGCCGCCGGAGACGACGATCGCCGCGGTCGCCAGCGCCAGCTGGCCCAGCCGCCTCCGCAGCCGGACCGGGGCGCAGACGCCGTAGACCAGGGCGAGCGCGGGCAGGATCAGGAAGGCCTGGAGGGTCTTCGCCAGGAACGCGAGGCCGATCGCCGCGCCCGCCCACACCAGCCACTTGGTCCGGCCGTCCTCCAGCGCGCGCACCACGAGGTAGCAGGCGACGGACATCAGCAGCGCCAGCAGCGCGTCCGGGTTGTTGAACCGGAACATCAGCGCGGCGACCGGCGTGAGCGCCAGCACCGCGCCGGCGATCAGTCCGGCGGCCGGGCCGAAGCGGCGGCGCACGGCCGCGTACACGACGGCGACCGTCGCGACGCCCATCAGCACCTCGGGGACGAGGATCGCCCAGGAGCCGAGCCCGAAGATCCGCACCGACAGCGCCATCGGCCACAGCGCGGCCGGGGGCTTGTCGACGGTGATGGCGTTGCCGGCGTCGAGCGAGCCGAAGAAGAACGCCTTCCAGGACTGGCTGCCCGCCTGCACGGCCGCCGAGTAGAAGGAGTTGGCGTAGCCGGACGCGCTCAGGTTCCAGAGGTAGAGCAGCGCGGTGGCCAGCAGCAGGCCGAGGAAGGCCGGGCGCGCCCAGCTCGGGTCCTCGGGGCGGCCCCGCCACAGTCTGCGCGGCAGGGCCCGTGCGGGTGGCCGGGGAGGCTGTGCCGGGGGCGGGGCGCCGCTGTCGGCGGGACGCGCATCCCCCTCGTACGTCGTCCGGTCGTGGTGCGTCGTCATCGTCCGTCCCTCGGGTCGGTGTCGGCGGGGCGTACCGGCGCCAGTCGCACGGTGGCGTCGCCCCGGGTGTGCTCCGCGACGTCACCGGCGCGGAACGAGGTCGTCGGGTGAGGGGGCGTGGCGTACGGGGTCGTGCCGTACGGACGCGGAGCCTGCCGCGTCCCCCGGGGGGCCGGGGCGGGCGGCGTGTCCGGGAACACCCAGGCCCGGAAGAGCAGGAAGCGGAGCACGGTGGCGGCGAGGTTGGCGGCGATCAGCACCGCCAGCTCGGTGGAGTGGGCCGGGTCGGCCGTCGCGGCGCTCAGCGCGGCGAGCGAACCGCTGGTCAGGGCCAGACCGATGCCGAAGACGACCAGTCCCTGCGCCTGGTGGCGCACCGCGCCGCCCCGGCCGCGCACCCCGAAGGTCAGCCGCCGGTTGGCGGCGGTGTTGGCGACCGCGGAGACCAGCAGGGCGAGCGCGTTGGCGAGCTGCGAGCCGGTGAGGACGCGGAAGCCGCTGTAGAGCAGCAGGTAGAAGAGGGTGGACAGGGCGCCGACGACGCAGAAGCCGACGAGCTGGCGGGCGAGCCCCTGCGGTACGTCCTCGATGTCCCGGTCGCGCGGGTCGTCGCCGAACGGCCGGGCCAGCCGGTCCAGCGGCAGCGAACCCGTGGCCAGGGCCCTGCCGACCCGCCACACGCCCCTGAGGTCGTCGGTCGCCGTCCGCACGATGTGCACGGTGGAGTCCGGATCGTCGATCCAGTCGACCGGCACCTCGTGGATCCGCAGCCCGGCCCGCTCGGCGAGCACCAGCAGCTCGGTGTCGAAGAACCAGCCGGTGTCCTCCACCAGCGGCAGCAGCACCTGGGCCACGTCCCGGCGGATCGCCTTGAAGCCGCACTGGGCGTCGGAGAAGCGGGCCTGGAGGGAGCCGCGCAGGATGAGGTTGTAGGTCCGGGAGATGAACTCCCGCTTGGCGCCGCGCACGACCCGTGAGCTGCGGGCGAGCCGGGAGCCGATCGCCAGGTCCGAGTGACCGGAGATCAGCGGGGCCACCAGCGGGAGCAGCGCGTTGAGGTCGGTGGACAGGTCCACGTCCATGTAGGCGAGGACCGGGGCGTCGGAGGCCGACCAGACCGTCGTGAGGGCCCGGCCCCGCCCCTTCTGCTCCAGCCGGGCGGACCTGACCTCGGCGAGCTCCGCCGCCAGCCGGGCCGCCACGTGCGGGGTGGCGTCCGTGGAGGCGTTGTCCGCGACCGTGATGCGGAACGCGTACGGGAAGGTGCGGGTGAGGTGCTCGTGCAGTCTCAGGACGCACGGCCGCAGGTCCTTCTCCTCGTTGTAGACGGGGATCACCACGTCCAGGACAGGCGTACCGGCTCCTGCGGCCGGGAGGTGCTCCCGCGCCGGCAGGGAGCCGGGAGAAGAGTCGGTTCGCATGGCACCGACTCTTCTCAATCCCCCTGTCGCGTCCGTGTGGTGAGGCTGTGCCGTGCCTGTGAGTGCGGCCCCGCGCTCCCGTGCGCAGGGGCCGCGGGCAGTGCCGGGACCGCGGGCAGCGCCGGGACCGCGGGCAGCGCCGGGACCGCGGGCAGGTGCACGGTGAAGACCGTCCGTCCCGGCACGCTGTCGACGGTCACCCCGCCGCCGTGCGCGGACGTCACGGCCTGCACGATGGCGAGCCCCAGGCCCGTCGAGCCGGTCGCCCGGGACCGTGCCGAGTCGCCGCGCGCGAAGCGTTCGAAGACGTGCGGCAGCAGCGCGGGCGGGATGCCGGGCCCGTCGTCCTCCACGTCCACGCACAGCCAGGACCCGCTGTGCCGCACGCGCGCGGTGACGGTCGTGCCGGGCGGGGTGTGGTTGCGGGCGTTGGCCAGCAGGTTGACCAGCACCTGCTGGAGCCGGGCGGCGTCCGCCGACACCCACGCCGGCTCGTCGGGCAGGTCGAGCCGCCAGACGTGGCCGAGGCCGGCCGCCCGGGCGTCGCTGACGGTGTCCACGACGAGCGGGACGAGGTCGGTCCGCTCGAACCGCAGGGGCCGCCCGGCGTCCAGGCGGGCGAGCAGCAGCAGATCCTCGACCAGCAGGGTCATGCGGCCGGCCTCGGACTCGATGCGGCCCAGCGCGTGCCGGGTGTCGGGACCGACCTGCTCCCGCCCCCGGCGGGTGAGTTCGGCGTACCCGCGGATGGAGGCGAGCGGCGTGCGCAGCTCGTGGCTGGCGTCCGCGACGAACCGCCGTACCCGCGTCTCGCTCTCCTGACGTGCGTGCAGGGCTCCGTGCACGTGGTTCAGCATGCGGTTCAGCGCGGCGCCGACCCGGCCGACCTCGGTGTGCGGGTCGCACTCGGACTCCGGGACGCGTTCGTCGAGGTTCACCTCGCCCGCGTGCAGCGGCAGCTCGGAGACGCGGGTGGCGGTGGCCGCGACCCTGCGCAGGGGGCGGGTGGCGACGCCGACGATGACGGTGCCCGCGAGGGACGCGGCGACGAGACCCGCGGCGGTGACGCTGGCCTCGACGAGGATCAGGGTGTTGATGGTGCCGGTGACGTCGGAGGTGGGGAGGGCGGCGTAGTAGCCGTCGTGGTACTCCACGCGGTAGTCGCCCAGACCGGGGATCTCGACGCCGTGCGCCTCGCCGTCCCGGGGCACGGAGGCCAGCGCGGCACGTCCCGCCGCTCCGAGAGAGACCGCCTTCGTCCTGCTGACGTCGGTGCTCTCGTCGTCCTTCTCGCCGTACTTGGCGTCGACGACGGCACCGTCGCGGACCTCGGCGACGATCGTGCCGCGCGGCTGCGGGCCCCCGTGCGTGACGAACTCGTCGAGGTCCATGCGAGGCGGGCCCACGCCGCCGGCCTTCAGGTCGCCGGGCGGCCCGAAGCCGGACACCCGGGCCGCGACCTCGCGCACCTGCCCGTCCAGCTGCTCGTACAGATGCGACCGCAGCGCCACCGTCGTCACCGTGCCGATCACCGCGCAGACCACCGCGATCAGTGCCACGGACGCGACGACGAGCCGCGTCCGCAGGGTCCGCGGCCGCGGTCGTCGCCGTCGGCTCATGACACCGCGGGCTTGATCAGGTAGCCGGCGCCGCGCCGGGTGTGGATCATCGGCTCGCGTCCGGCGTCGATCTTCCGGCGCAGGTAGGAGATGTACAGCTCGACGACGTTGGCCTGGCCGCCGAAGTCGTAGGACCACACGCGGTCCAGGATCTGCGCCTTGCTGAGCACGCGCCGCGGGTTGCGCATCAGGAAGCGCAGCAGCTCGAACTCGGTGGCGGTGAGGTGGATGCCGTCGCCGCCGCGGGTGACCTCGTGGCTGTCCTCGTCGAGGGTGAGGTCGCCCACGACCAGGACGGAGTCGGAGCGCCGGTCGGCGGCGCCGGAGCGGCGGATCAGGCCGCGCAGCCGGGCGACGACCTCCTCGAGGCTGAACGGCTTGGTGACGTAGTCGTCCCCGCCCGCGGTCAGTCCGGCGATGCGGTCCTCGACCGCGTCCTTCGCGGTCAGGAACAGCACCGGCACGTCGGGCAGGTCGCGGCGCAGCCGCCCCAGCACGCTGAGCCCGTCCATGTCGGGCAGCATCATGTCCAGCACGACGGCGTCGGGCCGGAACTCGCGCGCGGCCTGGACGGCACCGTGCCCGTCGCCCGCGCTGCGGATCTGCCAGCCCTCGTAGCGCAGGGCCATGGACAGCAGTTCGGTGATGGACAGCTCGTCGTCCACCACAAGCACCCGGACGGGGCTCCCGTCCGGCCTCAGCAGTTCGGTGCGCCCCTGGGGCGAGGTCGTGGTCATACCGGACACGATGTCGGGGCGCTCTGAGAGCACCCTTTCCCCGGGCTGTGATTTCTCTGAGAAACCCACAGGGACTTCTCAGGAACCTCCTGGACACGTCCCGGGGCCGGTCCCGGCCGGGCTCTTTGCGGCCCGGGTCAGCCTTCGGGCAGCCCGAACAGCCGCGCCCCGTTGTCGTGGCACACCGCCCGCAGCCACGCGTCGCCCAGCCCCAGCCGCTCCAGCGCGTGCAGCTGGTGCAGGTAGGGATACGGGATGTTGGGGAAGTCCGACCCGAGCAGGACGCGGTCGCCGAGGGCGGCCAGCCGGGGCAGGGCCCGCCGGGGGAAGGGGGCGAGCCGCTCGCTGAAGTCGGTGAACGCCATGGTGGTGTCCAGCCGTACCTCGCCGTACCGTTCGGCGAGGTCCAGGAAGTCCTCGTACTCCGGCATCCCGAGGTGCGCGACGACCAGCCGCAGCCGGGGGTGCCTCGCCAGTACCCGCGCGATCGGCCCGGGCCCGGTGTGCTTGCCCGGCGCGGGCCCGGAACCGCAGTGGATCACCACCGGGACCCCCGCTTCGGCGAGCAGCCCCCAGGCCCCGTCGAGCAGCTCGTCGGCCGGGTCGTACGCGCCCACCTGCACGTGTGCCTTGAAGACCCGGGCCCCCGCCTCGACGGCCCGGCCGACGTACGCCTCGGCGCCGGGCTCCGGGAAGAGGGTGGAGGTGTGCAGGCAGTCGGGTGTCCGGCGGGCGAAGTCCACCGCCCAGTCGTTCAGCCACTGCGCCATGCCGGGCTTGTGCGGGTACAGCATGGCGGTGAAGGCCCGCACGCCGAACTCCCGGAGCAGCGCCGTCCGTTCCTCCTCCTCCCTCCGGTAGGTGATCGGCCACTCCACCCCGCCGGTCAGCGGACCGAGCGCGTCGAAGTACTCCCAGACCTTGCGCAGCACCCGCTCGGGCATGAAGTGCGTGTGCACGTCGACGAGGCCGGGCAGCCCGAGCCCCTCCCAGAAGCCACGGACCTGCCGGAGCTCCTCCGGACCGGCCCCCGATATGCGCTGATCACTCATGCCGACCACGATCTCCCCGGAGGCGGGGCCGGGTCCACCTCCCGGCCGAAGGGAACGCCGGCTCAGAACAGGCCGTCCTGGACCCCGGCGGCCCCGGTGAACTCCCGCACGGGGACGGCGCACCGGTCCCCCTCGGCGGCGAGCAGCTCCCACCCCGGCATCAGCCGCGTGTCGAGCACGACGACCCCCCGCTCCGTCGCCAGGTGGAGGTCCGGCCCGGCGACCGCCACCAGCTCACCCCCCACCGCGCCTCCCGCCACCAGCCCGGTCACCTCACCCACGGCTCCGCGCCCCCGGTCCCCCTGCCCGAGGCCGAACGCCCGCATGTGGTCCACGGCCCGGAACGGCTCCGGCGCCAGCGACTCCGGCCAGCCCACGAGGGCCACCGCCCGCCCGTGCAGCTCGGCGATCTCGGCCGCCCGTTCCCCCTCCGTCCCGGGCAGTGCGGAACGCACCGCCCGCTTCCGGGCGTACGGGATCCGGTCGGGCACCCGCAGCGCGGCCCGCAGCAGTTCCTCGGTCCGCCGCGCGGCCATCAGCGGCCCGGTCCCCAGCCAGCTGAAGCACACCGCCCCCTGTTCCAGCAGCCGCGCCGGCCCCCTTTCGGCCCCGGTGATCCCCACCTTGACGAGCCCGGGCCCGAACCACGCCAGATACACCCGGTACGGCCGGGGGTCGTCGGCGATCGTGTCGGCGGCCACCGAGTGCGCCCGGTCCAGCCGCGCGCACTCCTCGCACCGCGCCCCCGTGCTCCGCCCCGGCACGGCCTCCCCGGCCGGACAGGCATGCCCCCGCGCCCCGACACACGTCCGCACACCTCCTGCCGCGACGCCGAAGGCCACCCGCTTCCCCCTGGTCAGCGCGCTGCGCCGGCCACCGACCCACGTCAGCACGGGGCTGCCCTCCACCCACCGCAGCCCCGCGCACTTCCATGCCTGTGCCATCACCCCGAGCGTACGAGCCACCACTGACAACGCCGCCGGGGTGACATGCATCACAGAAAATATACGACCGTCCGGAACAACCGTCCCCGTCCGTCCAATTTATCCCGGCGGAATCTGCCGGAAGAGAAGGCGGCGGGAAAGGGTAATCCGGAAAAAATAAGCCCCCATTTTACGTGGCCTATAAACTCGTCGGAATTCCGGCCATCCTGCGCGATGCGCGGTGGCCATTCCCCCTTTCTCCCGCCAGGCCCGCAGGAAAGGTCCTCAGTGAAGCTTCGCCGTTCCCTCGTCGTGGCCGCCGCCGTCGCGGTGGTCACGCCCGTCGCGCTCCTCGCCGCCACCCCGGCACTCGCCGCCGGGACACCCACGGCGCAGACGCAGAACCAGCCGACGTACGCGGAGTTGGTGAAGGCCGCCACCGACACGCAGAAGGCGTACGAAGAGGCCGTCACCGCCAGGGAGGAGGGCAGGAAGAAGCTCGAGGCCACCCTGGACTCCCTGGATTCCGACACTCACCCGCTCAAGGCGGCCGCGATTACCGCGGAAAAGGCGGCCAAGGACGCGGCGGACGCCAGAACCGCCGCCGAGCAGGCCGTCGCGGACGCCGAGGCCGCAATCGAAGCGGCCGAGAACGAGACCGAGAAGGCCGAGGCGCGGCAAGCCCTCGAAACCGCCGAGGCCGACCTGTCGAAGGCCGTCGAGGCCAAGCGGAAGGCCGACGCGACGGCCGAGGCGGCCCAGACCGCGCTGGACGACGCCAGGGTGGCGGCCGTCCGCGAGTACGGCGCCCTCAAGGCCACCCTCGACAAGGCCCTCGAGGCCAGGAACGCCGCCGAGGCCGCGCTCGCCGCCGCCAAGAAGTGCGTCCGCGAGAACGGGCTGACCTCGCTCGCGGTGGGACTGCCGTCCGAGGTCGTCGCCGGGACCACCGTCGACTTCACCCTCCGCGTGACCAACGGCACCGCGCGCACGCTGACGGTCGACCCCCTGGTCTTCTTCCACGTGGAGGGCGAACGGGCCGACGCGAAGAGCGTCTTGGAGGTGGAGTGGTCCAACGGCTCGGGCTGGCAGCCCCTTCCCGCCGACGGGTCCGTCCACATCGCGCACATCGACGTCATGAAGCCGGGCGAGCGCAGCGACGTGAAGCTGCGGATGACGGTCGGCTCCGAGGCCCGGACCACCGACGCCTTCGCCCTGTTCGCGGGCGACGCCTCCGACGCGTACAACCCCTGCGTCCTGGGCCCGATGAAGCGCTACGACTTCGAGGTCCTGCCCGCGGGCAGCGAACCCGGCCCGGTCGACGACGCCGAACCCGGCCGGCCCGACGAGAACGACGACGAGCGTCCGGACACCACGAAGCCCGGCACGGGCACCGGCACCGGCACCTCGGCGCAGGGTGGCACGTCCACGCAGTCCGTGGCCACGGGCACGGTCACGAGCACGAGCACGAGCGGCAGCCTCGCCGAGACCGGAGCTTCCTCCACGACGACGCTCGCCCTCACGAGCGCCCTCACCGCCGCCCTCGGCGCCGGCGCGGTCTTCGCCGTACGCCGCCGCGGGGCCGCGGACGACGCCTGATCACTCGCTCACCGAGCCACGAAGGTCCGGGCCCCGGGGAATTCCCCGCGGGGCCCGGACCCGGCAGCGCCGCTGCCCGACGCGAAAACGACGAAGGCCCCGGATCGCTCCGGGGCCTTCGTCCTGTGTGCACTCGGCAGGATTCGAACCTGCAACCTTCTGATCCGTAGTCAGATGCTCTATCCGTTAAGCTACGAGTGCTTGTCTTTTTCTGTTTTCCCGCCGCTCCCGGTCCTTTCGGCCCCGCTCGCGGCGACAGGAAGAACATTACATGACTGCCGCCGTCATGTGAAATCCGATTGCCACACCCCTTGTGACCTGCGGAAACGCCACCACAGGCGCGACGGAGCGCCAACCGGACCCGGACGACGACGAAGCCCCGGCCGTCAGGGCCGGGGCTTCGTCGGTCAACTGCGGAGGCGGAGGGATTTGAACCCTCGATGGGCTTTAAGACCCAAACCGCATTAGCAGTGCGGCGCCATAGACCGGACTAGGCGACGCCTCCAGACAACATCACCTCTCGCGTGCGAGCGCGAGTGGTGCGTGCCGATGATGACACAGATGAGCGCGCTGTCACCAATCGACGTCCACGGTACTAGGCAGGCGGGCCGCAGGGCAAAGCCCTTGGGGCGTGGTCGCGCAACGTCCGGGCGGACGGGGCGTTAGTCAGGTCATGCTGCCGATCACCCGATCCCTCGCCGCCCGCCTCCTCGGCGCGGCCGCCGTGTCCGTCGCCGCCTTCGTCTCCCTGGCCGCCGCACCCGCGGCCGCGTCCGCCGGCGCCGGCACGCTGATGCCACCGCCGGTCCGCGACGAGGACCGGGCCGGCGACCACCTGACGGTCACCGTCCGGGACGCCGGGGCGGGCGCCGACGGGACGTACGAGCTGTACTGCCACCCCGGCGGCGGCAGCCACCCCGACCCGGCCGGCGCCTGCGCCGTGCTCGACCGGGACACGCGCTGGGGACAGGACACCTTCGCGGCGGTCCCGGAGGACAGCGTCTGCACCCTTCAGTACGGCGGACCGGCCACCGCGCACGTCACCGGCACCTGGGCCGGGCGCCCCGTCGACGCGCGCTACGACCGCGGCAACGGCTGCCAGGTCTCCCGCTGGGACCGCATGGTGCCCCTGCTGCCCGATCTGCGGGCGCCCGCGGGGGCGTAGCCGGGCCCGGGGCGGTATCCGGTCACACGTTCTACGTCACTTCCTCGTGCGACCTCCCTGCCATCCCGACCCGCCGACCGGGCCCAGCGCATAGACTCCCTCGCGTGACACGCTGCGGGCCGATTGGCAAGATGGCCCAGGCGGTCGGCAAGTGCGGTAACAGGAGGGAAGCGTCTCGTGAGCAGCAGGCCATCCCGAGGCGCTGCTCGCCTCGCAGCCATACTGGACGCCCTGCCCGACGCGTTGGTCCTGGTCAACGCCAACGGCACCGTCGTCAACGCGAACACCATCGCGCTGGAGGCCTTCGAGGCGCCGGGCACCGCCCTGGTCGGGCGCGGGCTGCTGGACCTGCTGCCGCAGTTCGACTCGCGGCTGATCCCCGGGTCCATGCGGCGGCCGGACCACATCGACCCGCGCGCGCGCACGAAGCCGACGCGGATGGTCGCCCGGCGCACGGACGGCACCGAGTTCCCCGTCGAGGTCGCCAGCGCCAATTTGGAGAACGGGCAGCAGGCCTACGACGGCTACGGCTACACCGGCGACGAGCTGCTGATGCTCGTCGTCCGCGACCTCACCGGCACCGTCGACACCGAGGCCGAGCTGGCGCGTTCGCAGCGGCAGACCGAGATGATCCTGCGGGCCGCCTCCGAGGGCGTCGTCGGCACGGACACCGACGGGCGCATCGTCCTCGTCAATCCGGCCGCCGCCCAGATCCTGGGCTACCGGGCCAGCGACCTCGGCGGCCGTGAGCTGCACACCCTCGTCCTGCACTCGCGTGCCGACGGCTCCCCCTTCCCGTACGACGAGTCCCCGCTCGCCGACACCCTGCGCTCCGGGCGCAAGCACCGGGTGCGCGGGCAGGTGCTGTACTCCAAGAGCGGCGACAAGCTGCCGGTCGACCTGACGACCGCGCCCGTGCGCGACGGCGACCAGCTCGTCGGCGCCGTGATGACCTTCACCGACCGGCGGCCGTACGACGCCCTCGTCAAGGAGCACGAGGAGGCGGAGCAGCGGCACGCCGAGGAGCTGGAGCGGCTCTCCGAGGAGCACGGTTCCGAGCTGACCGCGCTGCGCCAGCAGCACGTGACCGAGCTGGAGGAACTGCGCGAGAAGCACGCGGAGGAACTCGCCGCGAACGAGGACCGCTACGCCGCGCTCGGCGAGCGGGAGAAGGACCGGTACGAGGCGCTCGCCGCCCGGCACGAACAGCTGCTCACCCTCCTCGGGACCTCCCTGCGGGGGCCGCTGGAGGAGCTGCGCCAGGAGCTGGCCGCGCTCGCCGCCGACGACGCGGGCCAACTGTGGCCCGAGGCGAACCAGGTGCTCCACCACCTGTCGGCCGGCTACACGCGGATCACGACCCTCATCGACAACGTCCTCGGGTACCAGCGCCTCGACGTCGGGAACGAGAGCGTCTCCCGTACGAAGGTGATGCTGGACGCCGTCGTCGCCTCCGGTGTCGACGGGGCCGTCGAGCTGATCGGCCCGGGACGGGTGCAGTTCGCCGTGCACGCGCCGCCCATCGAGGCCGAGGTCGACCCCCGGCTGCTGGCGACCGCGCTGGCGCATCTCGTCGCGGACGTCGCGGGCGTCGACGCGACCGGCAACACGCCGGTGTCGGCGGGCGGTTACCTGGACAACACCGTCGTCGTGGCGGCGGCGCAGCGCGGCGAGGTCGTGCGGATCGAGGTGCGCGGGCCGTACGCCGGGGGAGACCCGGTGCACGAGCCGATCGTGCGCGGGATCGTCCGGGCGCACGGCGGTGTGCTGCAGACGCACGAGGTGCCGGGCATGAGCGGCAGCGCCTACGTCCTGGAGGTGCCGATCGGGGGCGGGGCGGGTGCCGTCGCGGTCGCCCCGGCCGCCGAGGCGCCGACCGCCGCGGACGTGGCACCGGACACGCCGGCCACTCAGGAGGGGCCCGCCGCCGGCGGGCGGCGACGGGCCCGGCGGGCTTCCGTCGACGCCTTCCTGGAGAGCGAGGTCGAGGGCCCGTCCGCCGAGGCTGCCGACGGTGCCGCCGGCCCCGAGGCGGAGAACGGCACGCCCACCGGGCGGCGCAGGCGGCGGGCGGCCGGGGAGCCGGCGCCGGCTCCCGTCGCGCTTCCGGCCCAGGCGGCCCCGGCCGACGGTTCCGGCGGTACCGGGCGACGGCGGGGACGGCCCGCGGAGGGCGCGGGCGCCGACGGGGACGGCCCCGGGCCCGAGGCGTCCGCCGGTGTGTCCGAGGGTGCCGTCGTCATGGCCGCCGAGCATGCCGCGGGCGCCGCGGCCTCCAACACCGGTCTGGGCGGGACCGTACCGCCGCAGGGCGTGCCCGCGTCCCCGCAGGGCGTGCCCGGCGGGCCGCAGGCCCTGCCCGCGCCCGCCGGACGGCGTGCCCGGCGGGCCGGGGACGAGCAGCACGCGCTGCCCCCCGCGCTGCCCGCGCAGGCCGGCGAGCCGGATCCGGACGACGCGTCGCGGCCGACCGGACGCCGACGGCGCGCCCTGGCCTCCGCGAACGAGCGTGCCGCCGCGCAGGAGGCGGCGCCGCGCCAGGTGTTCGCCCTGCCGCCCGCCGAGGCCGACCGGCCGTCCGACGACGCGCCGGAGACGACCGGCCCCGCGGCCGCCGCGAACGCCGGGCAGGCCGCCCAGGTGCCGGGCCCGGCCGTGTCCGGCGACGCGCTGATCGACGCCGGCCGGCACGACGCCGTGCCGCACGACCAGGCCGACGACCACACTCCGCCGCAGCCGCACCCGACCGAGGCACCGACGGGACGCCGCCGCCGGGCGGTCGCCGCCCCGCCGGCACAGACGGCGCAGGCGCCCGGCATTCCCGCCCAGGGCGGTGCCGTGCAGGGTGCGCCCGTGCCCGGGCAGGGTGCCGTGGTGCCCCCGCAGGGCGCCGCCGGTCAGGGCGCGCCCGCGCCGGAGGCCACGCGTGAGCCGGCCGCCCCCGCCGCACCGGCCCAGCCCGCCGGACCCGCCGGACCCGCCGAAGGCGACGAGGTCACCGCGGCCGAGGCCGCCGGGCCCCCTGCCGGTGCACAGACCACCCCGTCCGCCCCTGCCCCCGCGCCGCAGCCGTGGCCCGCGGTCGCCGTGCCGCCGGGTGCCCCCGTGCCGCCCGGCGGTACGCCCCCCTCGCCCGCCCCGTCGGGCGCCACCGACACGCCCGCCCCCGTGCCCGCGCCGGCCGTCCCGGTCTCCACGCCGAGCCGGGGCACCCCGCTGCCGCCGGAGAACGCGCCGCGCGTGGCCCAGCCGCTGCCCGCGGAGGCCTCCGCCCCGGTCGACCCGAACTCCACCCAGGGACGGGCCATCAGCGTGCGGACGCTCGGCCAGGGCGTGCCGTTCAACCGGCAGGCGCTCCAGGTGCAGCAGACGTCGGCCACGCCACCGCCGCACCAGCCGGGCGGCTCCGGCCGGCGCCGCAAGCTGGGCACCCCGCCCGACCCGGCGGCCGCGGCACGCCCGGAGCAGGCGGCCCGCCCGCATCCGGCGGCGGACCAGCCGGCCGTGCCCGCGCAGCCGAAGGCCCCCTCCCCGCAGACGCAGACGCAGGAGTCGCCGGCCGGCGGACAGCCCCGGCTCGCCCCGACGACCGAGGGCGCCGGACGGTCGTACGCCATAGGGGCGCCGGACCGGAACGCCGCCGAGGGACCCGAGCCGCTGGACGGGCCCGGCGGAGCCGTGGAGGTGGCCGACCCGCCGCGTCCGCAGCCGATGGACGACGAACTCCCCCCGGAGCCGCTGGACAACCCGCGCCGGCTGCTGGTGTGGCCCGCGCCGGACGTCTCCACCCAGCAGGCGCTCAGCGACCGCGGCTACCGGCCGGTGATCGTGCACTCGCGCGAGGAGGTCGACGCGCAGATCGCGGCCTTCCCCGCCGCGCTGTTCGTGGACCCGCTGACCGGGCCGATCACGCGTACGGCGCTCCAGTCGCTGCGGCAGGCGGCGGTGGCGGCCGAGGTGCCGGTGCTGGTCACGGCCGGGCTCGGGCAGGCGTCGCGCGACGCCGCCTACGGCGCCGACCCCGCCGTGCTGCTCAAGGCGCTCGCGCCCCGGGACAGCGAGCAGCATCCGCCGCGCGTCCTGCTGATCGAGGAGCACGCGGAGATCGCGCTGGCGCTGACCTCGACGCTGGAGCGGCGGGGCATGCAGGTGGCGCGGGCGGCGAGTGACGCCGACGCGGTGACGCTGGCGGGCCAGTTCCGGCCGAACCTGGTCGTGATGGACCTGATGCGAATGCACCGGCGCCAGGAGGGCTTCGCCGGGATCATCGACTGGCTGCGCGCGAACGGGCAGCTCAACCGCACGCCGCTCGTCGTCTACACCGCCGCCGTCGACCAGGCCGACCTGCCGCGGCTGGCGTCCGGGGAGACCGTGCTGTTCCTGGCGGAGCGGTCCACCAGCGGCGAGGTGCAGTCCCGGATCGTCGAGCTGCTCGCGCGGATCGGGACCAACTGACGCCGCGCTAGCCGGAAACGATCCTGCGCGCCGCCTGCTTGATCGAGGCGCGCAGGCGGTCGGCGTCCGTGCCGTCGCCGCCCACCAGGATGCGTTTCATCTGGGGCACGACGGTCGCCCAGTTGGCCAGGGCGACCAGCAGGAACAGCAGATCGGGGGCCGGGATGGCGTCGGTGATCACACCGCGCTCCTGGCCGTCCCGCACGGCGGCGACCTTGCGGGCGTAGTGGGCCTGGCGTTCGGCCTCGTGGGGCAGTTCGGCGGCGCCGTACTCCATGCCCTCCCAGAAGAGCAGGCGCAGCAGCTCGGGATGGGCGGCGTGGTAGTCCAGCAGGCGGTCGATCCAGCCCTCGATGTCGTCCGGGTCGACCGGGACGGAGATCGCGAGGTCGAGCATCTTCTTCTCGAGGACGGACGCGAACAGCTCGCCCTTGCTGCCGTAGTAGGCGTAGATGAGCTGCTTGTTGGCCTTGGCCTCGGCCGCGATGCGGTCGATGCGGGCGCCGGCGATGCCGTGGCGGGCGAACTCGGCGACCGCCGCCTCGAAGATCCGTGCCTTGGTGGCCTCGGGGTCTCTTGCTGCCATGGGGACAGGGTAGCGGGACGACGTCGGTAACCAACCGTTTGGTTGACAGGATCGGGGAATGCCGAGCAGACTCCGGGAGTTCCTTCCAACCAACCAGTTAGTTGTCAGTGCTCGAAGGAGTCGCTCCGCTCATGTCGTCACCGTCAGCCACCGCCCGGACCGCGCCGGAGGAGACCCGCGTCGCGCCGCGGGAGACGCCGCCCGCCTCCTCCCGCCTCCTCCTCCCGCTGATCGCCGTCTGCACCGCCGTGACGGCCGCCAACATCTACCTCGCGGCGCCGCTGCTCCCCCTCATCGCCCGCGACTTCGGCTCCACCCCGTCGGCGGTGGCCTGGCTCGCCTCGGTCGCGCAGTTCGGGTACGCGGCGGGCCTGCTCTTCTTCGCCCCGCTCGGGGACAGCGTGAACCGGCGGCGCCTGGTCGCCGTCCTCGCGCTGGTCGCGGCGGCCTCCCTGGTCGCCGGCGCGGTGGCGTCCGGGACCGGCGCGCTCGCGGCCGCCGTCCTCGTCGCCTCGGCCGCGACCGTCGTCCCGCAGCTCCTGGTCCCGCTGGTCGCCGAGCGCGCGCCCGCCGACCGCAGGGCGCGTCACGTCGCGGCCGTCATCGCGGGTCTGTTCACCGGCATCGTGGCGGCCCGGGTGCTCGGCGGACTGGCCGGACAGGCCTTCGGCTGGCGCGCCGTGTTCGTGGGGGCGGCCGTGCTGACCGCCGTCCTGGGCCTGGCGACCGCCCACGTCCTGCCCGCCGAGGGGCGCCGGCGGCAGGGCGCGCTGTTCTCGGGGCTCACCTCGCTGCCCGGCGTGGTGCGCCGCTCCCCGGACCTGTGGCGGGCGTGCGTGCGCCAGGCGGGGATGTACGGCGCCTGGAGCGCCCTGTGGACCTCGCTGGCGCTGCTCCTCACCGAGGACGGCGGCTACGGTCTCACCACGGCCGCGGCCGGCCTGTTCGGCCTGTTCGGGCTGGCGGCGAGCGTCGTCGCGCCGCTCGCGGGGGGCCTGGTCGACCGGTTCGGCGCCGCCAAGGTCGTCCGGACCGCGTATCTGCTCGCCGCCCTGTCGGTGCCGCTGTTCTGGCTGGGCGGGCAGGTGATGGCGGCCCTGTGCGCGGCGGCGGTCCTGGTGCACGCCGCCCTGGTCGCCTCCCACGTCGCCAACCAGACCGTCGCCCTGACCACCACGTCCGCCCCGGCCACCGCCAACACCGCGTACGTCGTGGCCGGCTTCGCGGGCGGCGCGCTGGCCTCGGCGCTCGCGGGACCCGCGTTCGGCCACTGGGGCTGGGGCGGGGTCTGCGCGGTGGCCGGGGCGTGGCTGGCCCTGGGGTGGTCGGCGGCGGCCGTACGGAAGCGGTGAACGGGGACGGCGGGACCGGACCGGCGTGCGGGACCGGCCCCGCCGGGTGGCGCGGAAGGTGCGGGTGCGGGGAGACCGGGCGGGCCGCCCGGACTCCCGGCGGGCGTCAGAGCCGGGTGACGTCCAGGCCGCCCTCGGCGTACTGCCTGCGCAGCACCTTCTTGTCGAACTTGCCGACGCTCGTCTTCGGCACCGACTCGATGACCGTCCAGCGCTCCGGGAGCTGCCACCTGGCGATCCTGCCGTCCTCGGCGAGGAAGGTGCGTAGGGCCTCGAATCCGACGCTCGCGCCCTCCTTGAGGACGACGGTGGCCAGCGGGCGCTCGCCCCACTTGTCGTCGGGGACGGCGACGACCGCGGCCTCGGCGACGTCCGGGTGGGACATCAGGGCGTTCTCCAGCTCGACGGAGGAGATCCACTCGCCGCCGGACTTGATGACGTCCTTGGCCCGGTCGGTGAGGGTGAGGAAGCCGTCGGGGGAGATGGTGCCGACGTCGCCCGTCTTCAGCCAGCCGTCCTCGCTGAACTTGTCGGCGGGGCGCAGCGGCTCGGCTCCGGGGCCGTTGTAGTAGGCGCCGGCGATCCAGTTGCCGCGGACCTCCAGCTCGCCGGCGGACTCGCCGTCCCAGGGGAGGCGCTCGCCGCCGGGACCGGTGAGGCGGGCCTCGACGCCGGCCGGGAACCGCCCCTGGGTGAGGCGGTAGGCGAACTCCTCCGGGGTGCCGACCGCGTGGGCCGGCGGCCGGGCGATCGTGCCGAGCGGCGAGGTCTCCGTCATGCCCCAGGCGTGGCAGACCCGCATCCCGAGCCGGTCGAACGCCTCCATCAGGGACGGCGGGCACGCGGAGCCGCCGATGGTGACCTGGGTGAGCGAGGAGACGTCCCGGGGCCGCGCGGTCAGCTCGGCGAGCAGGCCCTGCCAGATGGTGGGGACGGCGGCGGCGTGCGTCGGACGCTCGCCCTCGATCATCGCGGCGAGCGGCGCGGGCTGCAGGAAGCGGTCCGGCATCAGCATGTTGACGCCGGTCATGAAGGTGGCGTGCGGCAGGCCCCAGGCGTTGACGTGGAACTGCGGGACGACGACCAGGGAGGTGTCCTGGTCGGTCAGGCCCATCGACTGGGCCATGTTGACCTGCATGGAGTGCAGGTAGATCGAGCGGTGGCTGTAGACCACGCCCTTGGGGTCGCCGGTGGTGCCGGAGGTGTAGCACATGGCGGCGGCGGCCCGCTCGTCCAGCTCGGGCCAGTCGTACACGGCCGGCTTCCCGGCGATCAGGTCCTCGTACTCGTGCACCTGGACGGAGGCCCCGGCCAGCGCGGAGCGGTCGCCCGGCCCGGAGACGACGACGTGCTCGACCGTCTTCAGGTGCGGCAGCAGCGGGGCGAGCAGCGGCAGCAGGGAACCGTTGGCGATCACCACCCGGTCGGCCGCGTGGTTCACGATCCAGGCCAGCTGCTCGGCCGGGAGGCGGAGGTTGAGGGTGTGGAGGACCGCGCCCATGGAGGGGATCGCGAAGTAGGCCTCGACGTGCTCGGCGTTGTTCCACATGAGGGTCGCCACGCGTTCGTCGTCGCCGACGGCGAGGTCCTCGCGCAGGGCGTGCGCCAGCCGGGCGGCGCGGGCGCCGATCTCGGCGAAGGAGCGGTGGTGCGGCTCGTCCTCACCGGTCCAGGTGGTCACCTGCGAGCTGCCGTGGATCGTCGACCCGTGGGTCAGGATCCTCGATATCAGCAGCGGTACGTCCTGCATCGTGCTCAGCACGGTGTCCTCCCGGGGCGACATTGCCTACGCGGCGGTAAGGGTTGCGCTGATTCTGCGCACATACCGCGCGGTATGTCACTACTCCCCGGTGATCGATCAGTGCCCGGTGCCCGACGGATCCGCCCGCCGCTCCGCCACAAATCCTCCCATCACCGAACAATCCCCAGCTCAGGGTCGTCACGGAGCTTGCCGAGCGCCCGGGAGACCGCCGACTTCACCGTGCCCACGGAGACGCCCAGCACTTCGGCCGTCCGGGCCTCGCTGAGGTCCTCGTAGTACCTCAGGACGACCATCGCCCGCTGCCGGTCCGGCAGCTTCATGACGGCCCGCCACATCGCGTCGCGCAGCGCCTGCCGCTCCGCCGGGTCGTCCCCGCCGGGCACGGGCTCCGGCTCGGGCATCTCGTCGCACACGAACTCGTCGACCTTGCGCTTGCGCCACTGCGACGTCCGGGTGTTCACCAGCGCCCGGCGCACGTAGCCGTCGAGGGCGCGGTGGTCCTCGATGCGCTCCCAGGCCACGTACGTCTTGGTGAGCGCGGTCTGCAGCAGGTCCTCCGCGTCGCTCGGGTTCGCGGTCAGCGACCGGGCGGTACGCAGCAGGACCGGCTGGCGGGCCTCCACGTACGACGAGAACGACGGGTACGGGAAGGTCTGCGTCATTGCCGTGGCGGCGTTCGAAGCGCTGGTGCAGACAAGTGCGGTCATGGCTCAACGCTATGAGCGAAGGGAGGCGCGGCGGATCGGCCGCAGGTCCCGAAGCGGAGTCCGCCTCAGGTTGTAGGGGTGGGGCCCGCCGCACCTCCTCTGGGTGGAGGTGCACACGGAGGGCCCTGGGGGTTCGCCCCTGAGGGTCCCCCGGCTCCCGCGCACCGTGCCGGGGACGAACGCCCGGGCGACGGTACCGGAGTACCGCCGCCCGGACGCCCTGCGACCCCATGAAGCACACCCGCACGAAGACCGGGGGCCGGCGCCGGAGCGCCCGCGGCCCCTCAGCTCACCACCACAGCGGCGAGAAGGTGACGACCACGTTCGCGTTGCCCTGGTTGACGGTCGTGAAGGCGGAGTCCTCGACCTGCGCGGTGTTGCTCTGGTTCGAGGCGCCCGAGCCGACCGCCTGCTGCTGCGTGGTGGACGAGTTGCCGTTGTTGTCGTCGCCGACGCCGCTGCCGACGACGCCCGCGAAGGCCTCCGCGGAGGTCGCACTCGATCCGTCGTTCGCGAGGGCGCCGTTGTCCGCGGCCGCGACGCCGCCGAAGAGGGCGACGGCCAGCGGGAGCGCGGCGACGGCGGCGATGACGCGAGCGGTACGGATGCTTGCCATGTAATTCCTCCAGAACACGGTGCGCACCGGCTTCCTGCCGACAACGCGAGAGGTACCTGCACTGACGAACCAGCCTGGGTGCCGGGGCAGTTGGCCGACCGCCCCGACGCTGTGCACGACGTCGCGTGACCAGAGTTGCCCAGCGGATCACCGGCGAACCGCCCCGGAAGCACCGATTCGCTCTCAAGCGTGAGGACAAGTCGATAAACCCCTTTGGCCTCACTTGTGGCGCACCCGGGCAGTGCGGACAGCTCCGAACCAAGCACCACAAGAGGTGAAGCGTTCCGCCGCTTCCTCCGTCCGCCGCCCCGCCCCGGCGCGCCGCATGCGGCCACTCTTCCCTTTTTCGAACGTGCGTACGAACATAGAGTCATGGCCACCACCGACCGGCAGGCCACGACGCTGGCCCTCGCCCACGCCCTGTCCGCCGCCGAACGCGGACTGGCGGTCATCCCCCTGTCCCGTACGAAGCTCCCGGCCCTGCGCTCCCCCCACCGCGACGACCCGGCGCCCTCCCGCTGCCACGGCGAGTGCGGCCGCTTCGGCCACGGGGTCCACGACGCCTCCACCGACCCGGCCCGCATCCGCGCGCTCTTCGCCGCGGCACCCTGGGCCGCGGGCTACGGCATCGCCTGCGGGCTGCCGCCGCACCACCTCATCGGTGTCGACCTGGACACGAAGGGAGACACGGACTCCTCGGCCGCCCTGCGCGAACTGGCCCTGCGCCACCTGTTCACGATCCCGCCCACGGTGGTCGTCGTGACCCCCAGCGGAGGCCGCCACCTCTGGCTGACCGGCCCGCCCGACGCCGTCGTCCCCAACTCGGCCGGCCGCCTCGCCCCCGGCATCGACATCCGCGGCGCCGGCGGCTACCTGGTCGGTCCCGGCTCCCGCACCCGGCACGGCGCCTACACCGCCGCGCCCGGGACCGCCCACCTCGCGCCGGCCGCCTGCCCGCCCGCGCTGCTGCGCCTCCTGCTCCCCCCGCCCCGCGCGCACCGGCACGCCGCCGCCGCGACCGACGCGCACGGCCGGGGTCTCGTCCAGTTCGTCCTCGCCGCGCACGAGGGCCAGCGCAACACCCGCCTCTTCTGGGCGGCCTGCCGCGCCTACGAGGACGGCATCGGCGCCGCCCTCGTGGATCCCCTGGTCGAGGCGGCCCGGGACACCGGCCTGACGGAACGCGAGGCCCGCGCGACCATCGCCTCGGCGGCCCGCATGACCGGCCACCGCCCCTGACCGGGGCGCGGTGGACGCCTACGGCGCCTCGGGCGCGCTCGCGGTGTCGTCCTTGCGCCACGCGCTCACGCCCAGCCTGCCCGTGGTGCCGAGGTCGAGGCCGGGGGCCACGATCACGGGGTCGGCGCCGGCCCGCTCCCGGACGCGGACGTACGGCACGGTCACCGCCTCGCCGAACTCCGTGGTGTTGCGCCACATCAGGCCGGCCCTCGCCGACTCGCCCGGCCGCAGCGTCACCGGCCGGGGCGGTGCGTCGAACCCGTCCAGCAGGGCCACGCCCTCGCCGCCCGGCACGATCCGGATCCCGTCGACGGGCGCCAGCTCGTCGTCGAGCAACTGGAGCGCCGGATAGCCCTCCAGGGAGTGCGGGCGGCTACCGCAGTTCTCCAGGTGCAGGCCCACCACGCGCAGCCCCATGGCCGCGTCCCCGTCGTCGGCGAAGATCCGCAGCCCGGACGCCGGGCAGGTCCCCGCGGGCGCCGGCGCCTCGTCGGCGGGCACCCGCTTCACGTCGGTGATCCGCACGCGCTCCGGGGCCAGGGCACTGTCGCCGGGCAGATACCCGTGGTCGAGGGTGCGCCGCACGGTCCGCCCCGCGCCCACGGAGACCACCGTCTCCTCGACGCCGGACATCGCCCTGCCCTGGTCGTCGGTAAGGGTGAAGTCGATGGTGTAGGTGAAGGCCTCGGCCTCCTGGTTGGTCACGGTGTACGCGACCACGCACGGCGACCTGCCTCCCGCGCCGGGGGAACTCGCCCCCGGCAGGCCCTCCGCCGTGACGGACACCCCCGGCCGCCCGTCCACCCGGGCACCGGGACCGGATCCGGCGGCCCCGCCGGCCCTCTCGGCCATGCCTACGATCCGCACCCCGTCCCTCTCCTGCCCGGCACCGGAACCGGCGTCATCACCGGCCCCGCACCGCCCCTCCGGCCCGCTGTCCTCCCCCGCCCCGGACACGGCGGTCCCGGTGCCGCAGGCACCGAGCAGGAGAGCGACGACGAGAGCACCGGAGACCGCGAGGGGCCTGCGGAGCGGGAAGGTACGCATCGCCCCACCCCACCAGCCCCGCTCCGCCCCGACCGTGGCGGAGGCCATACTTCCGGTCACAGCCGTGTCACAGCCCGCCCCTCCGCCGCACCGCGGCGATCAGGGCGACCAGCGCGGCGGTCACCGCGAGGCTCCCCACCGTGACCATGCCCACGCCGACCACGAAGAGCCCGCTGGCGTCGTCCGACCAGTCGTAGGCGGCGGAGACGGTCAGACCAGCGGTGACCCCGGCCACGGCGCCCGCGCCGTGCCCCCGGAACGCCGCCCAGCACACCGGCACCAGCAGCGTCAGCACCAGCCCGATCACCTGCCAGGCCTCGTACGGCCCGGTGGTCGAGCCGTCGGGGTGCACGTCACGGTGCTGGTCCCACCCGAGCCACGCGGCCCACAGCCCCGCCGCCACCGCGGCGAGCACGAGCCCCCACACCCACCGCACGGCGTTCTTCGGTCGTCGATTCTCCATGCCCCGAGCGTCCCCGCCCGCCCACCGGCCGACCAGGGTGCACGTACTCAGTCCCACCCGAGTACGAACACCGGGCAGCCGGCGCGCACGACGACGGCCCCCGACCGTGTCCCCGGTCGGGGGCCGTTCATCACCGCGGTGGGTGTGGGATTTGAACCCACGGTGACTTGCGCCACGACGGTTTTCAAGACCGTTCCCTTAGGCCGCTCGGGCAACCCACCCCGCGGCGGCCGTGATCGGCCGCGCGGGACCAGGGTAGCGGGTCCGTGCGGGGGCGGGCGGGTCAGTCGTCGCCGGTCTTGGAGCCGAGGGTGAGTTCGGCCGTCTGCTGCTTGCCGCCGCGCTCGTAGGTGACCGTGACCTTGTCGCCGGGCTTGTGGGTCCAGATCTCGCCGATCAGGGTCGGGCCGCTGTCGATCACCGTGTCGTCGAGCTTGGTGATGACGTCACCGGGCTTGAGGCCCGCGGCGGCGGCGGGGCCGCCCGGCTCGACGGGCTGGGAGCCGCTGACGCCCTGTTCGGTGATCTTCGCGCCGTTCGTCGTCTCCTCCAGCGAGACGGAGGCGCCGATCCTGGCGTACACCGGCTTGCCGGTTTTGATGAGCTGCTTGGCGACGAACTCCGCCTGGTTGATGGGGATGGCGAAGCCCAGACCGATCGAGCCCGCCTGGCCGGCGCCGCCGAAGCCGCCGCCCCCGCTGGTGGACTGGATCGCGGAGTTGATCCCGATGACGTTGCCCTGCGCGTCCAGCAGCGGGCCGCCGGAGTTGCCCGGGTTGATCGAGGCGTCGGTCTGCAGGGCGCTCATGTAGGACGCCTTGCTGCTCGCGCTGCCGTCGCTGGAGGCCACCGGACGGTTCTTGGCGCTGATGATGCCCGTCGTCACCGTGTTGGACAGGCCGAAGGGGGCGCCGATGGCGATCGTCGAGTCGCCCACGGCCACCTTGTCCGAGTTGCCGAGGGGCAGCGGGTTCAGGTCCGACGGGGCGTTGCGGAGCTTGATGACCGCCACGTCGTAGCCCTGGGCGTGGCCGACCACCTGGGCGTCGTACTTCTTGCCGTCGGGGAAGGTCGCGCTGAGCTTGCCGCCGTCGACCGCCTCCGCCACCACGTGGTTGTTGGTGACGATGTGGCCCTGCTTGTCGAAGACGAAGCCCGTGCCGGTGCCGCCCTCGCCGTTGCTGCCCTCGGCCTGGATGGTGACCGTGCTGGGCAGCGCCTTGCCGGCCACGCCCGCGACCGTGCCCACGTCGCGCTTGACCGAGCCGCCGGTGTCCGAGGCGGAGACCGTCGTGGAGCCGGACTCGTCGTTGTTCTTGGCCAGCGTGTAGCCGAGACCGCCGCCCAGACCGCCCGCGACCAGGGCGGCGATCAGGACCGCGGCGACCATGCCGCCGCGGCCGCGGCCGGACTTCGGCGCCGGCGGCTGGTACGAGGCGCCCCAGCCGCCACCGGAACCGTCCCCGCCTCCGCCGCCGTAGGACGCGCCGCCCGGCGGCGGGGGCGGCGGCCAGGACGCGTCGGGGGCCGACGGGCCCTGGGGCGCGGCCTGGTGCGGCCCCTGCGCGGAGGCCGCGGGTGTCTGGAAACCGCCCTGCGGTTCCGCGCCGGCGGGCGCCGGTGCCGGCGGCTGGTGCGGGTGGGGCGGCGGGGTCGGCTCGGAGGCTGCGGGAGATGCCACCGGCACGGGAGGTGCGGGCGGGGCCGGGGGTACCGCGGTGCCCTCGTTCTCGGTGCTCACAGCTTCTCTCCTCGATCCACGACTGCCGCTCGGGCGCACTGGTCGCGCTCGGCCACGCTCACGCGGGCCGTGCCACGGCCCGGCGCGACGCGGCCGCGCATGTGGTGGTGCATGTGTATGTGTAGGCCATCAGCTTTTCCCACGAGCCGTCAGAGCACCATAAGCGGATCCTGTGGGTCGCGGTCGTTCCTCATACAGGTCATCCAAGACTAAACGGGCACGAGGCGATGACTCCGACGGCACGTCTACCCGGACACGGTGGCACCATGACGCGGTGACCCATGCAGGACAGCACCCGATTCAGGTCGTCGCCCACCGCGGGGCCTCGGAGGAGGCCCCCGAACACACCCTGGCCGCGTACCGGAAGGCGATCGAGGACGGGGCGGACGCCCTGGAGTGCGACGTGCGCCTCACCGCGGACGGCCACCTGGTCTGCGTCCACGACTGGCGCGTCAACCGTACGTCCAACGGCCGCGGCGCGGTCTCGGCGCTGGAGCTGGCCGATCTTGCGGCGCTGGACTTCGGTGCCCGCAGGACCCGGGAGTTCTGGCGGACGCGCGACGAGCAGCCCGAGTGGGAGCACCGGCCCGAGGACCGGGAGGAGACCTCCGTCCTCACCCTGGAGCGGCTGCTGGAACTGGTGTCGGACGCGGGGCGGCGGGTGGAACTGGCCATCGAGACCAAGCACCCCACGCGCTGGGCGGGACAGGTGGAGGAGCGGCTGCTGCTGCTCCTGAAGCGGTTCGGCCTCGAGGCGCCCGCCTCGGCCACCGAGTCGCCGGTGCGCGTCATGAGCTTCTCGGCCCGCTCGCTGCACCGGGTACGGGCCGCGTCGCCGACGCTGCCGACGGTCTACCTGATGCAGTTCGTCTCGCCCCGGCTGCGCGACGGGCGGCTGCCCGCCGGTGTCGGGATCGCGGGCCCCTCGATCCGCATCGTCCGGAACCATCCCGCCTACATCGAGCGGCTGAAGGCGGCCGGGCACCGGGTGCACGTGTGGACCGTGAACGAGACCGCCGACGTGGATCTCTGCGCCGGACTGGGAGTCGACGCCGTCATCACGAACCGGCCACGTGCCGTCCTGGAGCATCTCGGCCGCTGATTCACCCGGAGGCCTTGACCCGGCGGCCTTTCTGCCCCATTCTCCGGTCTCGGCCACACCGACGAAATCAAGCCACGCGACTACGGGGAGTGCTCCGGCGCGTTCGGTGCGTGTTCGACCGTGTCGAATGCGTCACTGGGCGGAGACCGGCCGGTTTCCGGTACAGGCCAGAAGGGCATCCACACCGTGGCGTGGGGCGAAGGAGGTCTCGGGGGTGGCGTTGGTGGTGGCACAGGAGGTGCCCACGTCGTCGAGCATGGCCGTTCCCCATGGCCCTGCGGGCGTGGGGAAAGCACGGCACCGGATGCGCGAGCAGCTGCGCAGCGGTGGTGTGGCGGAATCGGTCATCGACGACGCAGTACTGGTCCTTTCCGAACTGCTCAGCAATGCGTGCAAGCACGGACGTCCGCTGGGCGAAGCCCTGGCCGGGGACGGTGACGTCCGCGCCGCGTGGCAGGTGGACGCGCGTGGCCGGCTCCTCGTGGAGGTCACGGACGGCGGCGGTCCGACGCGGCCGGCCCCGGCGACACCGTCGGTCACCGCGCACGGCGGACGCGGACTGAACATCATCACGGCGCTCGCCGACGACTGGGGCGTGCGGGACGGGGCGTGCGGAGAGGTCACGGTCTGGGTCGTCGTCCACGACGACGTGCACGATCCGGACGCGGGGCACCGGCGCGACGACTTCGCCACGCGGGTCGCGGCACCGGTGGTGTCCCGGATGCCCGGACTGGGCTTCGCGGACGCGTTCGACGACGTGGGCTGACCGCCGGCGGCGCACGGGCCGGGCGGCGCACGGACCGGGCGGCGCACGGACCGGGCGGCGCACGGCCGCGAGGTGCGTGCCGCCGCCGCGGGAGGCGTGCGCGCGGTTCCCTCCCGCGGGGAGGCTCCCGGCGCGGCGCGCCGGGGGAGTTGTCCACACGCGGCCCGTCGTCCACAGGGTCCCGTCGGCCGGGGCGCGAACGGCTAGGCTCGCGCCCGTACGAGTAGAGCCGTAACCGGGAGACACCCACGATGGCCAAGAAGCGACTCCAGACGAAGGCCAAGCGGCCCCAGCTCACCGACGGAGAGGTCCCGGTCGTCGGCGCCCGCGAGCCCTGCCCCTGCGGCAGCGGCCGCCGCTACAAGGCCTGCCACGGCCGCGCCGCCGCGCAGGCCACGACCGCGCTGGTGCAGCGCCCGTTCGAAGGGCTGCCCGGCGAGTGCGACTGGGTGGCGCTGCGCGAGCTGGTGCCGGCCGCCACGGCCGGACTGACGCTGAAGGACGGCCTGCCCGAGGGCGTCCCGTCGGTCACGCTGGCCACGGTGCTGCCGATGGCCTGGCCGGCCCTGCGCCGCGACGACGGCTCGGTGCTGCTCGGCCTGCAGAACGACACGGCGTCGGGCGACATCAGCCGCGACCTCGCGGACACCCTCCAGCGGGCCCTGACCGCCGCGCCGGGCACGCCCGTGCAGGGGCGTCGCGCGCCGGCCGACGGTCCGCGGCTGCAGGACCTGCTCGCGCCCGACGGTGCCTTCGAGCCGGTCGTGCACGAGGGCTTCGAGTTCTGGGTCCCGGACCCGGAGAACGCCACGCCGGAGGTGACCGCCTCCCTGGAGCGGGCCAACGCCGCGGCCATCCCGACCGTCCGGCTCCAGGGCGTGGACGCCGCCTACTGGTGCGAGACGCCGGAGAAGAACCACCTGCGGTGGGTCATGCCGCACGAGGAGGAGCGGCTTCTGGACGCTCTGGCCCGGCTGCACGCGGCGGGCCGGTCGAGCCTCGGCGAGGGCACCCGGCTGGTGGGTTCCTTCCGTGCTCACGGACTCACGGTGCCGGTCTGGGACCTGCCGAGCGGGGTCACCGCCGAGGACGTGGAGAAGCCCGCGGCCGAGTTCGCCGAGCGTCTCGCCGAGGCACTGGCCACGGACGCCCCGCTCACGCCCGACGAGCGCCGGGCGCGCGGCGGCCTGACCAACCGGCAGGTCACCCTCAGCTGAGGCCGCGGCCGGCGCACGGCGCCGGCCTCCCGTCCGGCTGACCGACCGGTCAGCCGGACCAGGGGCGCGGGAGAGGTGACTCCAGTCACAACTCCCAGTGGTGGCACGCCAGTCGGTGACCGGAAAACAAGAGATCGAATTTGCTAACAGCCGATCTCTTGTTACCGTTCGGGTAGCCCGGTTGCTGGTGCATCCCCCGTCGCCAGCAACCGGGTCTTTCCATGCGCCGCGACAGCCGGGCGGTACGGCCGCCCCGTCAACGGGCGCTTCGCGTCGGCAAGTTGCTGCCGGTGCGCAGCAGCGGCGGTCCGTGACCGGCCCGGGCCGCGAACTCCGCGACCGCGCTGTAATCGGCCGGCTCGCCCCGCATCCGCGCACGGGATGTCTCGCACATGCCCGGCGCGTCCTCGGCGCCCACGGCACAGCGCGTGCCGAGGCTGCGGCCGCCGGGCCCCAGGAGACTCAGCACGGCTTCCAGCGCCTCGCCGGTCGCGTTGCGGTAGTAGGTCCGCGCCCAGGTCCCGGTCCCCTGCGTCAGCACACAGGTCTGCGCCTCGACCCCTTCGGGCGAGGTGAGTCCGGGGCCGCAGCGCACCGCGGTGGCCAGGCCGAGCGGCAGCGTGCCGCGGGCGGGATCGGACGCGGCCGGCACGGGGTCGCCGCCGGCCCGTGCGGGCGCCTTGCCGTCACCGCCCCGCGCGGACAGGCGTGTGCCCGGGGACCGCCCGTCCTTCCCCCCGTCGGCCACGGGCCCCCCGGAGGCCACGGCGAACGGCAGCACGACCGCGCAGACCACGACGCCGGCCAGACCGTACAGACGGACCCGGCGGCCGGTCCGGTGGCGGTGCGATCCACCGCGGCGCGGCCTCGCGGCACGGTGCTCCCCAGCATGAAGCGGCATGGAGCGGACGATAACGACCCCGGGCGGGCGCCGGCCCGCGCCCGCGCCCGACACCCCTACAACTCGGGGGCGCTCACACCCGTACGGGTGAGGGCGTCGACCACCGCGTCCACAACGGCCTCCACGTCGGGCACCCAGGGCGAGGCCGAGCCGGGCAGCGGCGCGCGCTCCCAGCGGACGGCGCCCCGGCCGGTCTCCGACGGAGGCAGGGCGAGGTAGCCGCCCTCGCCGTGGAAGCGCAGGGAGCCGGGGACGAAGTCCTTGGCGTAGAGCAGCTCGCCCAGCTGCTCCATGGAGTACGGCCGGACCAGCAGCGCCCAGCGGGCCGGCGAGGCGACGACCGGGCCGAGTCGCAGGCCCGCGCGGTCCATCGCGGCCAGGGCGTGGGCGGCCGGCAGGGCGGGCAGGGAGACGGCGCACGGGGCGCTGCCCCCGGTGGCCAGGACGATCGGCGCCGCCGGCCGGTTGGTCCACCACCAGCGCACCATCCGCTCGTCGGTGGAGGCGGCGAGGAGGCCGGGGTCGAAGGGGTGCGCGCCCGGCACCGTGCACTCGGGGTCGGGGCAGCCGCAGCGCGAGCGCGCCTGCGGGTCCGGCGCCACGCCCGGGAGGACGGGCCACCGCCACTGTGTCGCGTAGGTCAGGGCCGCGCCGATCAGCTCAGGCCGCCCGTCGCCCCGCCGGGACAGCAGCCTGCGTCGCCTTCCGAGGATCTCGCGCATGAGCGCTCGTTCCTTTCCGTTGCACGCCTGGCAACACCGTGGTCGTCTCACATCATGTGTCGATCACTTCGCTGTGCGTAGCTGGTGGCGCATCACACCCCTGCCGCGGGCAGGGGGACCCCTGTGGGACGGGCTTCGACTGCGTCCGCGGCGGTTCGCGTCCATACTGCGTCCATCGGAAGCATGGGCGTGGCGCGGGGTGGCGAAGTCTGGCGTTTGCCGTCCCGCGTAGTTCTCTCCGCCTCCGCCACGGGAGGATGGGGCACGGTCGTCGGTGGATAGGACGCCCGGGTCCGCCGCCAGGTTCCGGGTGGCCCCCAGCCACCCCTGGCCTTCACCGAGTACGTACCCATCACGACCGCTGTGACGCTCCGTGGAGCACCCCCAGAAGACCGCAACAAGACGTCCTCCGGGGCAGTTTCAAGCCAACTTGGCTTTTGCGCAAGGGTTCGGACGGAAGGCCGCTCGCACCCCACGGACACCAGGAATCCCGGCAGGACAATGCTGGACATCTCCTTACGAGTGCGTGTACATGTGGAGGCACTGCCGGCGGCGCAGAATGACATGGGGGTTTGCGATGCTTTTGAGCAGTAAGCACCGGTCGGAAAGCCGGACGCCATGAACGCCCCGCACCCTGCGAAAGTGGCCGGAATCGATTCAACCGTGCCGTCCCCCGCCCACACTGTCGCGCCCGCCGCCGCGGGCACCTCCCCGGCCGCCCCGCCGAACGACCCGGGCACGCCTGATCCGCCGGGCGCGCTCCTGCAGGACCGGCTCGCCGGCTGGGTGTCCGACCTGACGACCCTGCACGAGCTGACCGAGCGTCTCGCCCGCACGGACTCCCTCGCCGAGGCGCTCCAGGAACTGCTCCGCGCCGGTGCCGCCCTGGTGGGCGCCCGGCGCGGTCTCGTCGTCATGGAGCCGGCCGACGGGCTCGGCCCGGACAGCACCACCGGCCTCGGGCTGGCCCGCGCCGACCTCGGCCACATCGAGACGGTGCCGCGCAGCTCGCTGGCGTACGGGCGGATCCTGGAGGGCCTGCCCGTCGCCGAGGGCGGGATCGCCGAGCCCGACCTGTTCGCCGAGGAGGGCCTCGACCCGCGCCACCGCGAGGTCGCCGCCCGCCTCGGGTACGCCGCCAGCTACGCCCTCCCCCTGTCCACCGAGCGTGCCGGCCGCCTCGGGGCCGCCGTGTGGCTCTACGACGAGCCCGCCGAGCCGCGCGAGCGGATGCGGCACCTCGCCGGGCTGTACGCGCGGTACGCCGCCGAGCACCTGGCCCGGCTCCTGGAGACCGAGCGCACCCGCGCGTGCATGGCGACCATGGCGGAGGAGCTGCTGCCCTCCCGCCTGCCCCGGGTGCCCGGCGTGCGGCTCGCCGCCCGCCGCCGCACCGGCCCCCACGGTGGCGGCGACTGGTACGACGCCCTGCCGCTGCCGGACGCCGCGCTCGGCCTGGCCGTCGGCTCCGTCACCGGTTCCGGCCCCAGCGCGGTGGCCGCCACCGGACGGCTGCGCGCGTCCCTGCGGGCGTACGCCGTGATGGAGGGCGAGGACCCGGTCGCGGTCCTGTCCGACCTGGAGCTGCTGCTGCGGCTCACCGAGCCCGCCCGCTCGGCCACCGCCCTGTTCGGCTACTGCGAGCCGGCGCTGCGCCGGATCACCCTGGCCGGCGCCGGACACAGCCCGCCGCTGCTGATCGGCGAGCGGCGCACGGAGTTCGTGGAGACCTCCGTCTCCGCGCCGCTGGGCATGCTCGCCTGCTGGGAGGCGCCGAGCGTGGAGCTCCAGGCCGAGCCCGGCGAGACGGTTCTGCTCTACACCGACGGCCTGCTGCACCGCACCGGCGACCCGATCGACCGCGCCTTCGCCCGCCTGCACGCCGCGGCGGCCGGCGTACCGCGGGCCAAGCGCCACGACCCGGACGCCGTCGCCGACCACGTGCTGCGCACGGTGCTGCCCGACGGCGCGGACGAGGCGGACTCCGAGGAGGACGTGGTGCTGCTGGCGGTCCGCTTCGACCAGTGAGGGCCGGCGCACGGTGTAACAGGTCCTTCGGCCCTGGGCCCCCTTCCGTACGACCGTACGATGGGGGGTGGTCCAGTGCCGTAACAAGGAGGATGACCGTGGCGGAGGAGCTCACCCCGGAGACCCCGGACGAGGCCGACGAGCCGATCAAGCAGCGCAAGAACGGCCTGTACCCGGGCGTGTCCGACGAGCTGGCCGAGAGCATGAAGTCCGGCTGGGCCGACACCGAGCTGCACGACCTGCGGCCGATCGCCCAGGCCGCCGAGACCGCCGCCCGGCGCTCCGCGCTCTCCGCCCGCTTCCCGGGTGAGCGCCTGGTGATCCCCGCGGGCAACCTGAAGACCCGCTCGAACGACACCGAGTACTCCTTCCGCGCGTCCGTCGAGTACGCCTACCTGACCGGCAACCAGACGGAGGACGGCGTCCTGGTCCTGGAGCCCGAGGGCGACGGCCACGCCGCGACGATCTACCTGCTGCCGCGCTCCGACCGCGAGAACGGCGAGTTCTGGCTGGACGGCCAGGGCGAACTGTGGGTCGGGCGCCGCCACTCCCTCACCGAGGCGGAGAAGCTGTACGGCATCCCCGCCTCCGACGTGCGCGAACTCGCCGGCCGGCTGCGCGAGGCCACCGGCCCGGTGCGCGTCGTGCGCGGCCACGACGCCGGCATCGAGGCGGCGCTGACCGACAAGGTCACCGCCGAGCGCGACGAGGAGCTGCGCGTCTTCCTCTCCGAGGCCCGCCTCGTCAAGGACGAGTTCGAGATCGGCGAGCTGCAGAAGGCCGTCGACTCCACCGTCCGCGGCTTCGAGGACGTCGTGAAGGTCCTCGACAAGGCCGAGGCGACCAGCGAGCGCTACATAGAGGGCACCTTCTTCCTCCGCGCGCGGGTGGAGGGCAACGACGTCGGCTACGGCACCATCGCCGCCGCCGGCCCGCACGCCTGCACCCTGCACTGGGTACGCAACGACGGCCCGGTCCGCTCCGGCGACCTGCTGCTGCTCGACGCGGGCGTGGAGACGCACACGTACTACACCGCGGACGTCACGCGCACGCTGCCGGTCAACGGCACGTACAGCGAGCTCCAGAAGAAGATCTACGACGCCGTGTACGACGCCCAGGAGGCCGGCATCGCGGCGGTGAGGCCGGGTGCCAAGTACCGCGACTTCCACGACGCCGCCCAGCGCGTGCTGACCGAGCGGCTCGTCGAGTGGGGCCTGGTCGAGGGCCCGGTCGAGCGGGTGCTGGAGCTGGGCCTCCAGCGCCGCTGGACGCTGCACGGCACCGGCCACATGCTCGGCCTGGACGTCCACGACTGCGCCGCGGCGCGCGTGGAGTCCTACGTGGACGGCACCCTGGAGCCCGGCATGGTCCTCACCGTCGAGCCCGGCCTGTACTTCCAGGCCGACGACCTGACCGTGCCCGAGGAGTACCGGGGCGTCGGCGTCCGCATCGAGGACGACATCCTCGTCACCGAGGACGGCAACCGGAACCTGTCCGCCGGCCTGCCGCGCCGGTCGGACGAGGTCGAGGCGTGGATGGCTTCGCTGAAGGGCTGACCTTCGGCCAGATGGCCGGGTACCGCACCGGGTACCCGGCCATCGACGTACCCGGGGGGCCTCGCCGTCGGCCGGCTCGGCGACCGCTGGCACCCACGGCCCGTCACACCGCGATCAGCGGTGCGTCCTTGCGCCACTTGAGGAGCTTGTCGAAGCTCACCACGGCCCCCGCCCGGCCCGGCGTGCCGCCGAAGTGCACGTGGTCGGCGAGCTCCCGGATGAGGCACAGGCCGCGCCCGTGCTCGGCGTCGGCGGGCGCCGCGCCCGCCGGCCGGACGGGCACTTCCGCGTCGAAGCCGGGGCCCGTGTCCGCGACCTCGATGCGGCACCGCTCGCCGTCCAGGTAGGCGGTGACGCGGTACGCGGCCGAGTCGCTGCCGGGCCCGGCGTCACCGCCGTGCTCGACGGCGTTGGCGCAGGCCTCGCTGAGGGCGACGGAGAGGTCGAAGGAGATGTCGGGGTCGACGCCCGCGGTCTCCATCGTGCCGAGCAGCAGGCGCCGGGCCAGGGGCACGCTCGCAGCCTCGCGCCGCAGATGGAGTGACCACCAGATGCTCATGCTCCAGCCTCCCGGCCGCGGCTCGACATACCGTTACGTATTGCCCCTCGTGCCCGGGCGTAAGCGCAGTGTGCGCATCGGACCGCCCGTACGGCGGACGCGACCTCCCCGGCGAACGGTGTATGTGGGGCGGCTCGCACCAGGAGTGACCATCCGGTCGTACGGCATCTTGCGGACCTGCCGTACGGCGCGGGTGCCGCCAGTGCGATGATGAGCGCGCCATGACTGCCCCCCACCCGCCTACGGCGCGCTCCGGGATCGATCTCCGGATCCTGCGGGCCGCGGTGTTCGCCGCGGTCTGCGTCGTGCTGGCCGCGGCGGGGCACACGCTGGCCTCCTGCGCCACCGTCCCCCTGTGGTCGCTGGGCGCGGGATTCCTCGGGGCGGTCGTGGTCGCCGTGCCCCTCGCCGGGCGCGAACGGTCACTTCCCGGCATCGCGGTGCTGCTCGCGGTCGGCCAGACCGCCCTGCACACCGTGTTCGGGCTGGGCCAGCACGGAGCCGCGGCGGTCACCACGGCGGCGCCCGGTGGGCCGGGCCCGCTGTCCGACGCCTCGCTGGTCCAGCAGGCCGCCCGCCTGGTGTGCGGGACCACCGCCGCGGCGATCAGCCCGGCGCAGGCCCAGCGGATCCTCACCGACGCGCGGCTCGCACCGGCCTCCGGCGCCCACCCGGGCGCGGCCCATCACCCGGCGGACGCCCTGGCCGGCGCCGCCGGCTCCGCCGCCCCACTGCTGCCGTCCCTGCCGATGCTCCTCGGCCACGTCCTCGCGGCACTCGCCGCCGGCTGGCTGCTGCGGCGCGGGGACCTGGCCGTGGCGCGGCTCGTCGCGCTGTCGGCACACTCGGCCCAGTCGATGGCCGAGGGAGCGTTCGTCCGCGCCCTGCGGGCGGCGCTCGCACTGGTGCGGGCCCTGCACCGCGGGCTCGCGGGCGCGCCGCGCACGGGTCCGCGTCCGCCGCGCACCGCGCTGCTCGTGCCGGCGCGGCCGCGCACCAGCGCCCTCCAGCACACGGTGATCAGACGGGGTCCGCCGAGCGCCTTCGCCCTCGCCGCCTGACACGACGCGACCACCGACCGCCCCACCCGCTTCCGCCTCACGGCCCGGGTGACGGAGCAGGGGCCGCCGTCGTGCGGCACGCGCGCGTGCGCGCATCCCTCTCGTCACTCCCGACCGGCTTCCCGCCGGTCATCACACGAAGCGGAGTACTCCGTTCATGAAGGTTTCCCGTATCACCGCCGCCGCCTCCGCGGCCGGCATCGCCGTCCTCGCCCTGTCCGCCCCCGCCTTCGCGCACGTCAGCGTCCAGCCGGAGGGCCCGGCCGCCAAGGGCGGCTACGCGGTCGTCGCCTTCAAGGTCCCCAACGAGCGTGACAACGCCTCCACCACCAAGCTGGAGGTCACCATCCCCGCCGACCACCCGCTGGCGTCCGTGATGCCGCAGCCGGTCGCCGGCTGGAAGGTCGAGGTGACCCGGTCCACGCTGGACAAGCCGCTGGAGTCGCACGGCGAGAAGCTCACCGAGGCCGTCTCCAAGGTGACCTGGACCGCCGAGGGCAAGGGCATCGAGCCCGGCTACTTCCAGAAGTTCCCGCTGTCCGTCGGCGCGCTGCCCGAGGACACCGACCAGCTGGTCTTCAAGGCGATCCAGACGTACTCCAACAAGGAGGTCGTGCGCTGGATCGAGGTGCCGCAGGAGGGCCAGGAGGAGCCCGACAACCCGGCGCCCGTGCTCGAACTGACCGCCGCCGAGGGCGACTCCCACGGCGCGGCGGGCGCGAAGGCCGGCACCGACACCGAGTCCGCCGCACCGAAGACCGCGGCCGGCGCCTCCACCGGCTCCGGCGACGACAGCGACACCACCGCCCGCGTCCTCGGCGTCGTCGGCATCGTGGTCGGCGCCGCGGGCGTCGCCTACGGCGTCCTCGCCGGCCGCCGCCGGGACACCGGCGCGACGGCGTAACAGCACCCCCCGCCGGTGTGCGCCGGGGCTCCGTCCGCGGACCCCGGCGCGCACCGGAGCACATCACATCTGGGACATATCTCTATGCGCAAGAAGACCTTCGCCGCGGCGGCGCTGCTCGCCGCCGCCACCCTGACCCTCTCCGCCTGCGGCAGCGACGGCGACGGCGACAAGCCCGTCACCGTGGTCTCCGAGGACACCGGCAAGCAGGCGGCCACCGTCCTCGACAGGCCGTTCGACAAGCCGGACCTGGTCCTGACCGACACCCGGGGCAAGCAGTACGACCTGCGCGAGCAGACCGCCGGCAAACCCACCCTGGTCTACTTCGGCTACACCCACTGCCCCGACGTGTGCCCGCTGACCATGAACAACGTCGCGGTGGCCAAGAAGCAGCTCCCCCAGGCCGAACAGGACAAGCTGCGCATCGTGTTCGTCACCACCGACCCCGAGCGGGACACCCCCGCCGCGCTCGGCAAGTGGCTCCAGGGCATCGACCCCCAGATCGTCGGCCTGACCGGCGACTTCGACACCGTCCAGGCCGGCGCCCGCACCCTGGGCATCTCCATCGACCCGCCGACCAAGGACAAGGACGGCAACGTCGTCTCGACGCACGGCACCCAGGTCATCGCCTTCTCCCCGAAGACCGACGCCGGCTACGTCCTGTACGGGGAGGACGCCACCGTCGACGACTACACCGAGGACCTCCCCGAGCTGATCAAGGGGGAGAACCCGTGACGGGCCGTCCCGTCCTGGCCGCCGCGGCGATGATCGGCGCCCTGGTCCTCACGGGCTGCGGCGACGGCTCCGACGCGTCCTCGGCCGCCGAACTGTCCGTCGGCGCGGCCTACATACCGCAGCCCGTCTCCGACACCATGGCCGCCGGGTTCCTCACCATCACCAACAAGGGCGGCGCCGACGACGCGCTCACGTCCGTCACGAGCGCGGTGGGCGAGGTCACTGTCCACGAGACCGTCGGCGGCGCCATGAAGGAGGTCGACCGCCTGCCCGTCCCCGCCCACGGCGAGCTCGTCCTCGAGAGCGGCGGCAACCACCTGATGTTCGAAAAGCTGAAGCACCGGCCCGAACAGGGTGAGACGGTCTCCATCGAGCTCCACTTCGCCCACTCCGGCCCCGTCACGGTCGAGGTGCCGGTGAAGCCGGCCACGTACCGGCCCACCGCCGGACACACCGGACACTGAGGGAGGGACCACCTTGACGCAGACCACCGCCCCGCGCGTGCGGACCCTGGTGCTGCTGCTCCTGGCCGCGGTCTGCGCGCTGTTCGCCGCCGCCGGCCCGGCCTCCGCGCACGCCGCGCTGACCGGCAGCGATCCCCAGCAGGGGGCGGTGGTCGACCGGGCCCCGGCCCAGGTGTCGCTCACCTTCTCCGAAGCCGTCTCGCTCGGCGACGACTCGCTGCGCGTCCTCGACCCCCAGGGCCGGCGCGTCGACGACGGCCGCCCCGCCGGCACGAGCGGCACGACGTACGCCGTGAAACTGCACGCGGGCCTGCCCGACGGCACCTACACCGTCGCCTACCAGGTCGTCTCCGCCGACAGCCACCCGGTCTCCGGCGCCTACACCTTCTCCGTCGGCGCCCCCTCCCGGACCACCGTGGCGGTCGGCGGACAGGAAGCGGGCGGCGGCGCGGTCGGCCTGCTCTACGGCCTCGGACGGTACGTGTCCTACGCCGGGTTCGTCGTCCTGGCCGGCGGCGCCGCCTTCGTCCTCGCCTGCTGGCCTCGCGGGTCCGGCGTGCGGCCCCTGCAGCGGCTCGTCGTCTCCGGGTGGCTCGCGCTGACCGCCGCCACCCTCCTGCTGCTTCTGCTGCGCGGCTCCTACACCGGCTCGGGGAAGCTCGGCGACGTCTTCGACCTGGGCCTGCTCGGTGAGGTCCTGCAGACCAGGAGCGGCGCCTCGCTGGTCTCCCGGCTGCTGCTGCTCGCGGCGGCGGCCCTGTTCATCGCCGTGCTCTTCGGCGCCTACGACAAGCGCCAGGACGAGGAGAAGCGGGACCTCACCTTCGGACTCGCGGCCGGCGGGACCGTCGTGGCCGCCGGGCTCGCGGCGACCTGGGCGCTGTCCGAGCACGCCTCCGTCGGCCTCCAGGCGGGCCTCGCCATGCCGGTCGACGTCGTCCACCTGCTGGCCGTCGCCGGCTGGCTCGGTGGACTCGCCGCCCTGATCGTCGCCCTGTACCGGGCACCCTCCGACGCCCCCGTCCCCGCGTCCGCCGTGCGCCGCTTCTCACGCATCGCCTTCGGCAGCGTGGTCGCGCTCGTGGTGACCGGTGTCTACCAGTCCTGGCGCCAGCTCGGCTCCTGGTCCGCGTTCACCGACACGCGCTACGGGCAGCTGCTCCTCGCCAAGATCGCTCTCGTGGCGGTGCTGGTCGGCGTCGCGTACTTCTCGCGCCGATGGACCGCACAGCTGGCCGGGACGACGTCCGCCGACGCGCCGCGGCGGGAGAAGGAGCGGGTCTCCGTGGCCGGCGGCCGCGGGAAGGAGACGGCGGACGCCTCCGCAGGGGCGAAGACGTCGGGGACGTCGAAGGACTCCGGCGGCTCCGGGGCGACGGCCGCGCCGAAGGCCTCCGGGGCGGCGCCGGAGAAGCCCGGGGACTCCCGGCGCGCCGCCCAGCTCGCCCGGCAGCGGGCCGCCATGGACACCGCCCGCCGGAAGCGGCTGCGGGACGCCGACCCCCACCGCCTCGGCCTGCGCCGGTCCGTGCTCGCCGAGGCGGGCATCGCCGTCGTCCTGCTCGCCGTCACCACCGTGCTGACCCAGACCGAGCCCGGACGCACCGAGCAGGAAGCGCAGGCCGCCGGCCGGTCCTCCGCCTCCTCGTCCGCCGCGGCGTCCGGCGCCGTGACCCTGGACATGCCCTTCGACACCGGAAGCGCGAACGGCAAGGGCGTCGTACGGGTCGAGCTCGATCCCGCCCGGGTCGGCGACAACGACCTGCACCTCTATGTCGAGGACCCCGACGGCCGTGCCGTCGACCTCCCCGAGGTCAAGATCGCCTTCACGCTGGAGGCAAAGGACCTCGGCCCCCTGCCCGTCGTCCCCGAACACATCACCACCGGACACTGGTCGGCGAGCGGCGTGCAGCTTCCGATGGCCGGCGACTGGAAGGTCGCCGTCACCGTACGCACGTCCGACATCGACCAGGTGACCATCTCCAAGAACGCGCAGATCGGCTGAACCGCACCATGGCTGACCAGTCCACCCCGGAGACCCGCACCCCAGAGGCGACACCCGGGGCATCCGCCGGGCCCGGCCCGCACGACGCCGGCGACGCCGAGCCGCGTGGGAGCATCTCACGGCGGCGGCTCCTCGGTACCGCCGGTGCCACCGGGCTCGCGCTCGGCGCGGCGGGCGGCGCCGTGGGGTACGCCGCCGCTCCCTCCTCCGCGGCCACGCCGCTCACCACGGTGGGCAGCGAGCAGGTGATGTTTCACGGGAAACATCAGCCCGGCATCACCACCCCGATGCAGGCCCGCGGGCACGTCGTCGCCTTCGACCTGAAGCCGGGCGCCGGGCGCAACGAGGCCGCCTCACTGCTCCGCCGCTGGTCCGACACCGCCCGGCGGCTGATGGCCGGCGAACCGGCCGGAACCGGTGACACGGGCGTCGCGCTGGACGCCGGCCCGTCCTCCCTGGCCATCACCTTCGGCTTCGGCCACAGCTTCTTCGGCCGGACCGGGCTGGACGGTCAGCGCCCGGCCGCCCTCGACCCCCTGCCCGACTTCTCCTCGGACCACCTCGACAAGGCCCGCAGCAACGGCGACCTGTGGGTGCAGATCGGTGCCGACGACGCCCTGGTCGCCTTCCACGCGCTGCGCGCGATCCAGCGGGACGCCGGGGCGGCCGCGCGCATCCGCTGGCAGATGAACGGCTTCAACCGCTCACCCGGCGCCACCGCCCACCCCATGACCACCCGCAACCTCATGGGCCAGGTCGACGGCACCCGCAACCCCAAGCCGGCCGACGCCGGCTTCGAGGAGCGGATCTTCGTGCCCGAGAAGGGCGAGCCCGCGTGGATGGCGAACGGCTCCTACGTGGTCGTACGCCGGATCCGCATGCTCCTCGACGACTGGGAGCGACTCTCCGCCAAGGCCCAGGAGGACGTCATCGGACGCCGCAAGTCCGACGGAGCCCCCCTGTCCGGAGGCACCGAGACGACCGAGATGGACCTCGAGAAGACGGACGGGTCCGGCAAGCTGGTCGTCCCGATCAACGCGCACGCCCGCATCACCCGTCCCGACCAGAACGGCGGCGCCACCCTGCTCCGCCGCCCGTTCTCGTACCACGACGGCTTCGACACCGACGGCGTCCCCGACGCGGGCCTCCTCTTCATCTGCTGGCAGGCCGACCCCCTGCGCGGCTTCGTGCCGGTGCAGCGCAAGCTGGACCGCGGGGACGCGCTGTCGCGGTTCGTCCGGCACGAGGCCAGCGGCCTGTTCGCCGTCCCGGGCGGGGCCGCGGAGGGCGAGTACGTGGGGCAGCGACTGCTGGAGGGGTGACCCGTCGCCCCGACGGGTCACCCCGTGGGGTGGCGGGCCGGGGAAGCGTGCTGGGCTTACGGCGAGGCCACTAAGGTGAGGCTCATGCCCGCCAGTTACGCGTATCTCGGTCCCGAAGGCACGTTCACCGAAGTCGCCCTGCGCACACTTCCCGAGACGGCGACCCGGGAACTGGTCCCCTACGTGTCCGTCCAGTCGGCGCTCGACGCCGTCCGCGTCGGCGAGGCCGAGGCCGCGTTCGTGCCGATCGAGAACTCCGTCGAGGGCGGCATCACCACCACCCTGGACGAGCTGGTCGCCGGTCAGCCCCTGATGATCTACCGCGAGGTGCTGCTGTCCATCACCTTCGCGCTGCTGGTCCGCCCCGGCACGAAGCTGTCGGACATCAAGACGGTCACCGCCCACCCGGCCGCCCAGCCCCAGGTGCGCAACTGGCTCAAGGCACACCTGCCGGACGTGGCCTGGGAGTCGGCCGCCTCCAACGCCGACGGTGCCCGCCTCGTGCAGGAGGGCCGGTACGACGCCGCCTTCGCCGGCGAGTTCGCCGCCGAGCGGTACGGCCTGGAGGTCCTCGAGTCCCAGATCCACGACGCGGAGAACGCCCAGACGCGGTTCGTGCTCGTGGGCCGCCCCGCCCGGCCCGCGGCGCCCACCGGTGCGGACAAGACGTCCGTCGTCCTCTGGCAGCGCGACGACCACCCCGGCGGGCTGCGCGACCTGCTGGGCGAGTTCGCCACCCGGGGCATCAACCTCATGCTGCTTCAGTCCCGCCCCACCGGCGCCGGCATCGGCAACTACTGCTTCTGCGTCGACGCCGAGGGGCACATCTCCGACCGGCGGGTGGCCGAGGCCCTGATGGGCCTGAAGAGGATCTGCCTCCAGGTGCGCTACCTGGGCTCGTATCCGCGTGCGGAGGTCGATGCGGCGGATTTGGCGCCGCTGCGGCGGGGAACCTCGGACGAGGAGTTCACCGCGGCGGCCGACTGGGTGGCGCGATGCCAGGACGGCCGGTTCTGACCCGTCGTACCTGCCGATTTTCGTTATCCACAGAAGTTATCCACAGGCCCACTTCTCGACCTGGGGACAAGTCGACAACGAAGCACCCTTCGGTCGACAAATCACCCTACGGGCACCCACTTCGTCCACAGGGGGCCAAGTCACCCCTCGTTCACCTGTTTCGTGCCCTCCCCCCTCCGGAGTGACCCCTTTCCACTCGAAAGTGCGCACGCAGGGGGTTTGGCGCGGGAAATTCTCGTCCCGCATGCCCGCACATGCCCGATTAGGAATGATCACTTCCGGAGTCCACAGAACTTTCGCACAGGCTGTGGATAACTTTCCCCGACCCGCACCCCCTGTGGACAGACGAGTCCCCAAGTGCCCTTCAGCGCAAGGAAGTCGGGTCAACCCGGCACCCGCCGCCTGCATCGTTCCAGGGAATGAGACGCCCTTTATTGACAGATGCGGCAGGCGGGAACACAAGGCACCATTTCCCCCCTGTCCGAGCGCGCGGAACGCGGTCGGCAATAGTGAGTCGTGAGCCGTCACCGCGCACCGGTAGCCTTGACCGCGTGATTGACCTTCGCCTGCTCCGTGAGGACCCCGACCGTGTGCGTGCGTCGCAGCGCGCCCGTGGAGAGGACGTCGCGCTCGTCGACTCCCTCCTGTCTGCCGACGAGCGGCGCAGGTCGTCCGGCGTCCGCTTCGACGAGCTGCGCGCCGAGCAGAGGGGCCTCGGCAAGCTCATCGGCAAGGCCACCGGAGACGAGAAGGCCGAGCTGCTGCAGCGCGCGAGCCGGCTCGCCGCCGACGTCAAGGCCGCCGACGCCGATCGCGACGCCGCCGACGCCGACACCCAGGAGCTGCTCCAGCGGCTCGGCAACCTCGTCCACCCCGACGTACCCGTCGGCGGCGAGGAGGACTTCGTCACGCTGGAGACGCACGGCACGCACCGCGACTTCGCGGCCGAGGGCTTCGAGCCCCGCGACCACCTGGAGCTGGGCCAGCTGCTCGGCGCCATCGACGTCGAGCGCGGCGCCAAGGTGTCCGGCTCGCGCTTCTACTTCCTGACCGGCGTCGGCGCGCTCCTGGAGCTCGCCCTCGTCAACGCGGCGATCGCCCAGGCGACGGCGGCCGGCTTCACGCCGATGCTGACTCCCGCGCTGGTACGCCCGCAGTCCATGGCCGGCACCGGCTTCCTCGGCCAGGCCGCCCAGGACGTCTACCACCTCGACAAGGACGACCTGTACCTGGTCGGCACGTCCGAGGTGCCGCTCGCCGCGTACCACATGGACGAGATCCTCGACGCCTCCCGGCTTCCGCTGCGCTACGCCGGCTTCTCGCCCTGCTTCCGCCGCGAGGCGGGCTCGCACGGCAAGGACACCCGGGGCATCTTCCGCGTGCACCAGTTCGACAAGGTCGAGATGTTCTCCTACGTCCTCCCCGAGGACTCGCAGGCGGAGCACCAGCGCCTGCTGGAGTGGGAGAAGCAGTGGCTGACGTCGCTGGAGCTGCCCTTCCGCGTCATCGACGTCGCCTCCGCCGACCTGGGCGCCTCCGCCTCGCGCAAGTTCGACTGCGAGGCGTGGATCCCGACCCAGGGCAAGTACCGCGAGCTGACCTCGACCTCGGACTGCACCGAGTTCCAGTCCCGCCGCCTGTCGATCCGCGTCCGCGAGGACAAGAAGGTGCGCCCGCTGGCGACGCTCAACGGCACCCTGTGCGCCGTACCGCGCACGATCGTGGCGATCCTGGAGAACCACCAGCAGGCCGACGGCTCGGTGCGCGTGCCCGAGGTGCTGCGCCCGTACCTGGGCGGCCGGGAGGTCCTGGAGCCGGTGGCCAAGTGAGCGACACCGGTTCCGCCGGGGGGTTCCCCTACCGGCTGATCGCGACCGACCTCGACGGCACCCTGCTGCGCAGCGACGACTCGATCTCGCAGCGCACCCGTGAGGCGCTGGCCGCGGCCACCGCGGCGGGCGCGGCCCACATCGTGGTCACCGGCCGCGCGGTGCCGTGGACCCGCCACATACTCGACGACCTCGGGTACGACGGGCTGGCCGTCTGCGGGCAGGGCGCGCAGGTCTACCACGCCGGGGAGCACCGGCTGCTGACCTCGGTGACGCTGGACCGGCAGCTGGCCGGGGTGGCGCTGGCGAAGATCGAGGCGGAGACCGGCCCGCTGTACCTGGCGGCGAGCCGCGACGGGCTGGACGGCGACGTGCTGGTCGGCCCGGGGTACGCGGTCGGGGGCGACCTTCCGGCGGTGCCGTTCACCGATGCCTCGGACCTGTGGTCGGCACCGTTGAACAAGATCTACATCCAGCACCCGACCCTGTCGGACGACGAGCTGGCCGAGGCGGCCCGGCAGGCCGCGGGCGGCTTCGTCACGGTCACCATGGCGGGTGCGGGCGTCGTCGAGCTCCTCCCGCTCGGCCTGTCGAAGGCCACCGGGCTGTCGCTGGCGGCGCGCCGGCTCGGTCTGAAGGCCGCGGACACGATCGCCTTCGGCGACATGCCCAACGACATCCCGATGTTCGGCTGGGCCGCCCGGGGCGTGGCGATGGCCAACGCCCACGCGGAGCTGAAGGCCGTGGCCGACGAGGTGACGTCCTCGAACGACGAGGACGGGATCGCCGCGGTGCTGGAGCGGCTGGCGCTCTGACGGCCCGTGCGGTGGGCCACGGTGGACCCGTGCGGTGGCCGGCCGCGCCATGACGGCGCGATGCCGTGACGCGCGGTGCCGTCACGGCCCGGTGGCACGGTCCGGTCGGCGCCGGTGTCCCCTCGGCCGGCCCACGCGAGGCTCTCGCGTGCTCGAAGCGGCCGTCCGTGCGCCGGCGCCGGCCGGCCTCGTGCACCCATCACACTGCCGCCCCGGCACACCGGACGCCACCGAATAAGGCGTCCCGGCCCCGGTGGGCCCGGGGCCGGGACGCGTTATTCGGTGGCACCGTCAGGACCGGGGCCCGGTCACTCCTCCCCCGCGAGCGTCAGCGACCGCAGCTTCTGGCCCGCGTACCAGGTCGCGAGCACGGTGACCGCGACCAGCAGCACCGTCGCGGTCGGCAGCCCCACGTCGGAGGTCACCAGGTTCCCGTCGGCGACCTTCTGCGCCACGGCCAGCGACCACTGCTGGACGCTCAGGGTGCGGGCGCCGGGCACGAGGGAGCCGAACAGGGCCTCCCAGACGAGGGCGTAGACCAGCCCGAAGACCACCGCGTGCCGGGACACCGTGCCGAGCAGCAGGAAGAGCGCGGCGTAGGCGATGGAGGCGACCAGCGCGGCGATCGTGTAGGCGACGGCGACCTGCTGGCCGTTGCCGTTGAGGATCAGGCCGGCGAGCAGCGTGGGCACGGCGGAGAACACCATGGTCACGGCGACGGCGATGATCAGCTTGGTGAAGATGATCGTCGGCCGCTTGATGGGCTTGGACAGCAGGTACACGACCGAGCCGTCGTCGATCTCGGGGCCGATGGCTCCGGTGCCGGCGATGACACCGATGATCGGCACCATGGTGGCGAGCGCGAACCCGCCGAGCACGTCGGAGGCCGTCTGGTCGTCGGCTCCGGTGAGGGCCCGCACCGCCACGGCGATGACGAGCAGCAGCAGGGGGAGGGCCCCGAGGATTAGGGCCCTGCGGCGGCCGAGCAGGGCCCGGTAGGTGAGCCGGGCGACTGTGGGGTCGTACATTCTTCGGCCTCCTACGCCGCGACGAGATACGAGAAGACGGACTCGAGGGACTCGTCGGACGGCGAGACCGTGAGCAGCCGGATGCCGTGGTCGCGGGCGACCCGGGGCAGCAGGGCCGTGAACCGGCCGAAGTCGACGGCCTGGACGCGCAGCGCGCCCTCGGCGAGGTCGACCTCGATGCCGGACGTCGACGGGTCGGCGATCAGCGCCGCCGCGAGGGCCCGGTCGTCGCTGGAGCGCACCAGGTAGCGGTGCGGCCGGTCGGTCATCAGGCGGCGGATCCTGCGGAAGTCGCCGCTGGCCGCGTGACGACCGGCGACGATCACCTCGATGTGCCGGGCGAGCTGTTCGACCTCTTCGAGGATGTGCGAGGAGAACAGCACGGTGCGGCCCTCGTCGCCCATGCGGCGCAGCAGGTCCATCAGCTGCATGCGCTGGCGCGGGTCCATGCCGTTGAACGGCTCGTCGAGCAGGAGCAGGGAGGGCTGGTGGACGAGGGCGGACGCCATCTTCACGCGCTGCCGCATGCCCTTGGAGTACGTGGCGATCCTGCGGTCCTGCGCGTACTCCATCTCGACCGTGGCGAGGGCCTGCTGGGCGGCCTTGGCACCCAGGCCGTGGAGTTCGGCGTTGGCGAGGACGAACTCGCGGCCGGTGAGGAAGTCGTACATCGCCTCGCGTTCGGGGACGATGCCGATGTGCCGGTAGATGGTCTCGTTGCGCCAGACCTGCTGCCCGTCGAGGGTGACGGTGCCGGTGGAGGGTGCGAGGAAGCCGCCCATCATGTTGATGAGGGTGGACTTCCCGGCTCCGTTGGGGCCGAGCAGGCCGGTGACGCCGGGGCCGATCGTCATCGTGATGTCGTTGACGGCGACCACGTTGCCGAACCAGCGGGAGACGCGGTCGATGGAGAGAGTGCTCATGGGCGCAGCCCGTTCCTCGTGAGGGTGGTGGCGGCCGACGGGTCGGGCGTGGTCACAGGCCCACCTTCTTGTAACGGCGCATCAGGAGCCCGTACGCACCGGCGATCAGACCCAGGGTGACGAGGACGTAGACCGCGCCCTCCGCGGTGCCGGGGCCGGTCCCGCCGGGGAAGGAGGACGTGGCGCCCAGGAACGCGGACTGCACGCCGTCGATGAGGGTGATCGGCGAGAACAGGCCGATCCAGGCGATGGAGCCGGAGCTGTCCTGGACTTCCGCGATGGCCTGGAGGGTGGAGACCGCGCCGTAGGTGATGGTCAGGACGGCGATGACGGCCGCGATGCCGAAGCCGCGGCGCGGCGTGACCGAGGCGATGACCAGGCCGAGGCCGGCGAAGAGCAGCGAGAGCAGTGCCACGGAGACGAGTCCCTGTGCGAATCCCTTGGTCTGGTCGGCGAAGTCGAGCTTGGCGAGCAGGGCGCCCACGTACAGCACCAGCAGGGGGGCGGCGGTGAGGAGGAAGAGCGCCGAGGCCAGGGCCGCGTACTTGGCGCGGACGTAGTCGGCGGTCTCGATGGGCCGTGAGAAGTAGAGCGGCACGGTCTTGAAGCGCAGGTCGCGCGAGACCGACTGGGGTGCCTGGGAGGCGACGTAGAGGCTGATGACGGCCTGGAGGACGATCGCGTAGCGCGTGTAGTCCAGGGGCAGGTCGTCGGCCTTGGTGGCGACGGCGACGGCGACCATGATGCCGGCGGGCAGGCACATGACCACGAACAGGAGCATCGGCAGGACCTTGGACTTGGCCGAGCGGCCGAGGCCGTAGGCGCCGCGCAGGGACTGCGAGTACAGGGAGCGGCGGGCGTAGGCGCGGCCGAGGCGGGGGCCGTCGTAGCTGCGGTAGCCGATGTTGTGGATGCGGGTCTGGTCGCCCGGCCCCGTGGCGGGTGCCGGCAGGGGCTGTTCAGTTGCCATGGCCGACCTCCTCCTTCCGTGCTGCGTCGCTGTCCTTGAAGACCTCCGAGATGTGGTGCCTGCGCTGCTCCATGCGCACCAGGCCCAGGCCGAGGTCCGCGATGACGTCCCGGACGAGGTCGTACGTCTCCTCGCCCGACGCGCTGAGCAGCAGGGTGTGGCCGGCGCCGGGCAGGCCGCTGCCGTCCTCGGTGGTCACCCCGCGCGCGTGGAGCGCGTCGCGCACCGCGCGGGTGCCGTCGGGGTGCTCGTCGGTGTCGGTGACCTCGATGGCGAGGGTCGTCGTGGTCTGGGTGAAGTCGGTGGTGGAGCTGGAGCGCAGCAGCTTGCCGCCGTCGACGACGACCACGTGGTCGCAGGTGCGTTCCAGTTCGCCGAGCAGGTGGGAGGTGACGAGGACCGAGATGCCGAAGTCGGTGTGGACGCGGCGGATGAGGCCGAGCATCTCGTCGCGGCCGACCGGGTCGAGGCCGTTGGTCGGCTCGTCCAGGAAGACCAGTTGCGGGTCGTGGACGAGGGCCTGCGCGAGCTTCACGCGCTGCTTCATGCCGGTCGAGTAGCCGCCGATGGGGCGGTAGCGCTCCTCGTACAGTCCCACGTGGCGCAGTGTGTCGGCGGTCCGTTCCCGCGCGGCGGTCGGGGGCAGGCCGGACATGCGCGCCATGTGGACGACGAACTCGGTGGCCGAGACGTCGGGCGGCAGGCAGTCGTGTTCTGGCATGTAGCCGACCCGCTCGCGGATGTCGGCGCCCTGCGTGGCGACGTCGAGTCCGAGCACCCGGGCCCGGCCCTCGGTGGCGGGGGACAGACCCAGCAGGATCTTGATCAGGGTGGACTTGCCGGCGCCGTTGGCACCCACGAGTCCGGTCACACCGGGTCCGATGTCCACGGAGAGCCGGTCGAGCGCGGTCACCCGGGGGAACCGCTTGCTCAGGCTTTCGGTCGCGATCACAGTCACATCCACGACGGTAGTGACGCCCGCCACGCCGGTCGTCAGACCGGAGAGCCGTCTTCGGGTCAGACTCGAGTAGTACCCGCCCGTAGGGGATGCGGTACCTGAGGGTCACGGCCCGGGGTCCGGGGGCCGCGCCTCCGCCCTATTGACGCCGGGTCTAACAACTGGGAGATTCGGCGGCGTCACGGACGGGGGGATCTCCTGGTCGTCACCGACTCCGCGGGTCCCCGGAGCAGAGCCGTTCGTCCGGACGACGATCTGCCGCACGTGCGGCGCTGGGCGGAGGAGAGATGACGGTTCCGGACGGAGCACGGGAGCGCCGGGTGCGCTCGGGCGATGTCGAGCTGTGCGTGGCCGAGCTGGGTGACCCGGGGCAGCCGACGGTCGTCCTGGTACACGGTTACCCGGACAGCAAGGAGGTCTGGTCCGAGGTGGCCGCCCGCCTCGCCGGCCGGTTCCACGTGGTGCTCTACGACGTCCGGGGCCACGGCCGGTCCAGCGCACCGAGCCCGCTGCGCGGCGGGTTCACGCTGGAGAAGCTGACGGACGACTTCCTGGCCGTGGCGGACGCGGTCAGCCCCGGTCGGCCCGTGCACCTGGTGGGTCACGACTGGGGCTCCGTGCAGGCGTGGGAGTTCGTCACGGTCAGGCGCACCGAGGGCCGCATCGCGTCCTTCACCTCGATGTCGGGGCCGTCCCTCGACCATTTCGGCCACTGGATCGGCCGGCGGGTCAGGCGGCCCACCCCGCGCCGCGTGGGCCAGCTCCTCGGCCAGGGCGCCAAGTCCTGGTACGTCTACCTGCTGCACACACCGGTCCTGCCCGAACTGGCCTGGCGCGGCTCGCTCGGCAAGCGCTGGCCGGGCATCCTGCGGCGCGTGGAGAAGGTGCCCGGCGGGGACTACCCGACCGCGTCCCTGCCGTCGGACGCCGCGCACGGAGCCTGGCTGTACCGGGACAACGTCCGGCCCCGGCTGCGGCACCCGCGCGAGGACGCCTACGCGCACGTGCCCGTCCAGCTCGTCACGCCCCTCGGCGACGCGTTCCTCTCGGAGCGGCTCCACGACGAACTGGAACGGTGGGCGCCGCGGCTGACCCGCCGCACCCTGCCCGCCAAGCACTGGGTGCCGCGCACCCGGCCCGACCGGCTCGCGGACTGGATCACGGAGTTCGTCACCGACGTCGAGGGCGGACGGACCGGGGCGACGGCGAGCGGCAGGCACGCCGACCGCTTCGGTGGTCAGCTGGTCCTGGTCACGGGCGCGGGCAGCGGCATCGGCCGGGCGACGGCGTTCGCGTTCGCCGAGGCCGGCGCTCGCGTGGTGGCCGTCGACCGGGACGCCGCGTCCGCGGCCCGCACCGCGGAGCGGTCACGGCTGCTCGGCGCCCGGCAGGCCTGGGCGGAAACCGCCGACGTGTCCGACGAGCAGTCCATGGAGAAGCTCGCCGCCAGGGTCGCCGCGGAGTACGGCGTGGTGGACGTCCTGGTGAACAACGCCGGGATCGGCCTGTCGGGCTCCTTCTTCGACACCACGCCGGAGGACTGGAAGAAGGTCCTCGACGTCAACCTGTGGGGCGTGATCCACGGGTGCCGCCTCTTCGGCCGGCAGATGGCGGAGCGGGGACAGGGCGGCCACATCGTGAACACCGCGTCGGCGGCCGCCTTCCTGCCCTCCAGGGTACTGCCCGCCTACAGCACGTCCAAGGCGGCCGTGCTGATGCTCAGCGAGTGCCTGCGCGCCGAACTGGCCGGGCAGGGGATCGGCGTGACGGCGATCTGCCCGGGCCTCGTCAACACCAACATCACCTCGACGGCGCGCTTCGCCGGGGTCGACGCGAGCGAGGAGAGGCGACGGCAGCAGCGCACCGCCCGGTGGTACGGGAAGCGCAACTACCCGCCGGAGAAGGTCGCCGCCGCGATCCTCGAGGCCGTGGTGCACGACCGGGCCGTCGTCCCGGTCACACCCGAGGCACGCGGCGCCCACCTCGCGTCCCGCTACCTGCCGGGGGCGTTGCGCAGGCTCGCCCGGGTGTCGCCGCCGCTGTAGCCGCCGCGGGAGCGTCCCCACGGGCCTGCGGACACCCTCGTACGGCCGTGACCCGCACCTCGGGCGGCAAAACCGTTCGCGCGACGCGTGCCCCTCTCGGCACGCTGGTCGCATGGACGGAGAACAGAGGGACGACAGACGCACCGTGCGGGTGTCCAAGTACCTGTCGAAGCATCTAAGGCACCAGCCGGACCGCATCGGGCTCACCCTCGACGAGGCCGGCTGGGTCGAGATCGACGCGCTGATCGCCGCGGCGGCCGCGCACGGTTTCCGCTTCACCCGGCAGGAGCTGGACCACGTGGTCGCCACCAACGACAAGCGGCGGTTCGCCGTCGAGGGCACCCGCATCCGGGCCAGCCAGGGACACAGCGTCGACGTGGAGCTCGGGCTGCCCGCGGCGGAACCGCCGGCGTATCTCCACCACGGGACCGTGGCCCGCGCCCTCGACGCGATCCGGGCCGAGGGCCTGCGCCCCATGAACCGAAACCACGTGCATCTCTCACCGGACCGGGAGACCGCCACCCGGGTCGGCGCCCGACGCGGCAGGCCGGTCGTCCTGTCGGTGGACGCCGCCGCCATGCACCGCGACGGCCACGTCTTCCACGTCAGCGCGAACGGGGTCTGGCTGACCAAGGCCGTGCCTCCGCGCTATCTGCGTTTTCCCGGCCCGCACTGACACCATGCGATCGCCGGGTGGGGGTCCAGTCGCACACGGTGACGGCCGGCGGCCGTTTCACGTGAAACAGGGACCGGCCGCATAGGCTCGGAGGCATGAGTCTTCGCTTGAGCACTGTGATCCTTCCGTACCGCCGCTGGCACGAAGGCGGCCGTTCGGCCTGGACCCGGGCCGAGCAGCTCGGTTTCCACACCGCGTACACCTACGACCACCTGTCCTGGCGGAGCTTCCGTGACGGCCCGTGGTTCGGTGCCGTGCCGACGCTCACGGCGGCCGCCGCCGTGACCGAGCGCCTGCGCCTGGGCACCCTGGTCACCTCGCCGAACTTCCGGCACCCGGTGACGCTGGCCAAGGAGCTCATCTCCCTCGACGACATCTCCGGCGGCCGCATCACGCTCGGCATAGGAGCGGGCGGCACCGGCTTCGACGCCACCGCGCTCGGCCAGGAGCCGTGGACGCCGCGTGAGCGGGCCGACCGGTTCGGCGAGTTCCTCCCGCTGCTCGACCGGCTGCTCACCGAGGACGCCGTGTCGTACGAGGGCGACTTCTACTCGGCCCACGAGGCGCGCAACATCCCGGGTTGCGTCCAGCGGCCCCGGCTGCCGTTCGCGGTGGCCGCGACCGGCCCGCGAGGCGTGCGGCTCGCCGCGCGGTACGGGCAGGCATGGGTGACCACCGGTGATCCGAAGCTCTACGAGAACGGCACCCCCGAGCAGTCGGACCGGGCGCTGCGAGCCCAGGCCGACAAGCTGGCCGACGCCTGCGCGGCGATCGGCCGTGAGGTCGGCGAGCTCGACAAGGTCCTGCTCAGCGGCTTCACCCCGGACCGCAGCCGTCCGCTGGAGTCCGTGGACGCCTTCGTCGACTTCGCCGGCCGCCACCGTGACCTGGGCTTCACCGAGCTCGTCGTCCACTGGCCCATCCCGGACTCGGACTTCACGGCCGACGAGAAGATCTTCGAGCGGATCGCCATGGAGGCCCCGGCGCAGTTGCAGGGATGAGAGCCGTGGCTCACAGATGTGCGGACTCCCGCACGGGCGTGCGGGCATATGCGTGACAATGGCCGGGTGACCTCAGCGACCCGACAGCCCGAGACCCCGGCCGCCGCCGTGCGCCCGCGACTGATCGCCACCGACCTGGACGGCACGCTGCTGCGCGACGACAAGTCGGTCTCCCCGCGCACGGTCGCGGCACTGGCGGCCGCCGAGAAGGCGGGCATCGAGGTCTTCTTCGTCACCGGCCGCCCCGCCCGCTGGATGGACGTCGTCAGCGAGCACGTCCACGGACACGGCCTCGCCATCTGCGGCAACGGCGCGGCCGTGGTCGACCTGCACGGCGGCCCCGGTGCCCATCGTTTCGTGAAGGTCCGGGAGCTCGCCCGCGAGAACGCGCTGGACGCCGTACGGCTGCTGCGCGACGCGGCCCCCGGCACGGTGTACGCGGTGGAGCAGACCTACGGCTTCCATCAGGAGCCGGCGTACCCGAAGCTGCACATCGAGGTGCCCGACACCCTCGCGCCCGCCGAGGAGCTGCTGGCGCCGGGGCTTGACGGGGCCGAGCCGGTCCTCAAGATCCTCGCCTTCCACCCCGAGCTGGAGCCCGACGCCTTCCTCACGCTGGCCCGCCTCGCCATCGGCGACCGCGCCAACGTCACCCGGTCCAGCCCCAGCGCCCTGCTGGAGATCAGCGGTCCGGAGGTCTCCAAGGCCAGCACGCTGGCCCTGTGCTGCGCCGAGCGCGGCATCTCGCACGAGGAGGTCGTCGCCTTCGGGGACATGCCGAACGACGTCGAGATGCTCACCTGGGCGGGGCGGTCCTACGCCATGGGCAACGCGCACCCGGACGTGATCGCCGCCGCCTCGGGCCGGACGGTCGCCAACAACGACGACGGGGTCGCGGTGGTGGTGGAGCGCATCCTGGCGCAGACCTTGTGACGAGCCGGGTCCGGACGCGACCGCGGACCGGCCCGTTCAGAGCGGCACCCCGCGCTGCTCCAGCCACGGCACCGGGTCGAGGGCCGAGCCCGGCTCCGGTGTGACCCGCACCTCGAAATGCAGGTGCGGCCCGGTGGAGTTGCCGGTGCTGCCCGACTGGCCGATCCACCGCCCCGGTCCGACCCGCTCGCCCTGGCGGACCGAGACGGCGGCGAGATGGGCGTACTGCGTGCAGTAGCCCCCCGGGTGCCGCACGACGACCTGCATGCCGAAGGCGCCTCCGCACGTCACCCTCACCACCCGGCCCTCGCCGACCGACCGCACCGGCGTCCCGACCGGCACGGCGAAGTCCTGCCCGGTGTGGCGGTTCGCCCACCGCGCCCCGCCGCTGCCGAAGGACGCCGACAGTCGGTACGTCTCCACCGGCGCGACCCACGCCCGCGAGGAGCGCGGTTCCGGCTGGTCCAGGCGGACCGCGCCGGGGCAGGAGCCGTCCGTCACCGACGCGTTCGCCTCCCCCGCCAGCCGGGAACGTGCGGCCAGCAGCTTGTGCTCGATCGTCTTCCTGAGGGCCGCCAGCTCCCCGTTCCGTCTCTCCAGTGCCTGCCAGGCCGCGGTCGCCCGGGCCTCGTCGGCGGCGAACCGGGCCTCGGCCCGCCGGCTCCGGCCGAGGGCCCTGTCCACGGCCAGGTCGGCCCGTCGCAGCGCGTGCTGACCGCGCATCAGCTCGTCCGGGTCGTCGGCGAGGACCATCCGCGCGGTGAGCGGGAGGCCGCCTCCACCGCGGTACTGGGCGCGGGCGATGCTGCCCAGGTCCTCGTGCACGGCGGCGACCTCCTGGCGTTGCCGGTCGAGCAGCTCGTCGTAGCGCCGGGCCCTGGACCGCTGCGCCTCGGCCTCACGCCGGCCCCGCTCGTACTGTTCGGTGGCCTTGGCGGCCTCCTCGTACAGCCGTGCCACCCGCGCCGCGGCGGCGGTGCCGGACCCGCCGCTCCCGTCGGTGGCTCCGGCCGGACCGGCGGCGAGTACGGCGAGTGCGCACAGCACGACCGGGACGAGCAGCGGACGGCGGCGAGGTGAGAGCATGGCAGCGATCGTGGCCCGGACACGGGCGCGCGGTCCCGTCCGTGTCGTACGGGAGGGGGACCGATTGCTGCACACGGCCCAGTGCCGTTGCTGCACACGGGTCAGCGCGCACCTGACGGCTCCTCAGTACGGTGCCTCCCACCGCACCGTCGTCCCGTGGCCGTCCGCTTCCGGGCCGGGTCCGACGCGGCTCGCGCCACCGAGCGTCTCGGCGCGGCGCTCCAGATTGCGCAGGCCACTGCGCCTGCCGCCCTCGGGGATGCCGACCCCGTCGTCCGCGACGGTCAGCCGGACGCCCGGCCGCCCGTCCGGCAGCGTCACCTCCGCGTCGACGACCACGTCGATCCGCGTGGCCCGGGCGTGCCGGAAGGCGTTGGACAGCGCCTCGCGCAGGGCGGCGATGAGGTTCTTGCCGGTCAGGTCGCCGACCGCGCCGTCGACCGGGCCGACGAAGCGGTACGAGGGGGTGAAGCCCAACGGCACGGACGCCATGGTGATCTCCCGCAGCACCCGGGCGCGCAGCCCTGCGGGAGCCTCGGCGGGCTGCCGCAGCGCGAAGATCGCCGAGCGGATCTCCTGAATGGTCACGTCGAGTTCGTCGACGGCCCTGCCCACTCCGTCGCGCACCCCGGGCACGAGCGGTCCGCGCTGGGCGCTCTCCAGCATCATGCCCGTGGCGAACAGCCGCTGGATGACGAGGTCGTGCAGGTCACGGGCGATGCGGTCGCGGTCCTCGTACACGGCGAGCCGCTCCCGGTCCCGCTGCGCGTCGGACATCATCAGTGCCAGCGCGGCCTGTGCGGCGAACTGGCCGCCGAGCTCGCGCTCCGTCCGCGTGAACGGACGCCCTCCCCGCGCCCGGGGCATGACCAGGCTGCCGAGGATCCGTCCGTGGCTGCACAGCGGCAGGAGCATGATCGGCCCGTAGGCACGCACCGGCCCGGTGTCCAGTCGCGGGTCGGTGGCCGCGTCGTCGACGAACACGGCTCGCCCGGCACGGAGTTCTGCGATCACCCCGTTGTCCGGCGGGACGACCGTGCCCAGCGCGTCCGTGGGGCGCGGCGCCGCGACGGCCGCGATCTCCATGCCTCCCCCGTCGGCGGTCAGCAGCACGATTCCGGCGGCCGCCCCGGAGAGCCGGCGGGCCTGTTCGGCGACGACCTGGAGGGCGTCGTCGGTGTCGCCGCCGGACAGCAGCGCGGTGGTCACGGCGACCGAGCCGTCGATCCAGCGCTCCCGCTGCTGCGCGGACTCGTAGAGCCGCGCGTTGCCGATGGCGATTCCCGCCTCCGTGGCGAGGACGCGGACCATGGCCAGGTCGTAGTCGTCGAACGACTCGGCGTCCCGCTTGTCGGTCACGTAGAGGTTGCCGAAGATCTCCCCCTGCACACGGATGGGCACCCCGAGGAAGCTGCGCATCGGCGGGTGATGCTCGGGAAAGCCGCAGGAGCGCGGATCGCCGGTCAGGTCCGTGAGCCGGACCGGCTCCGGGTCGCGGACGAGGGCGCCCAGCAGGCCCTTACGGCCGTCGGGCAGGTGCCCGATCCGGCGGACGGTCGCCTCGTCGATGCCGTGGTGCACGAAGTCGGCGAGACCGTCGCCGTCCTCCGCGACGACGCCGATGGCCGCGTACCGGGCGTCCGCGAGCTCGGCCGCGGTCTCGCAGATCCGGTTCAGCGTGGAGTGCAGCTCCAGCCCCGTGCCCACCGACCGCATCGCCTCCAGCAGCTTCGGCACGCGCGCCAGGAGCTCGGCCGACACTCCGTCGCGGGAAGGCGGACGGCCGGGGGACGGGGCTGCGGACATGAACCGAGCCTAATCAGACGGTTTTATTCAGGAAAGTCGGAATAGCAGCATTTTTTGCGCACTGTCCCGCCGTCACCGTGCTCCGACCAGCAGCTCCGACGCCGCCTCCCGCTCGGTCATCGTCCGCAGCGGCCCCTCCACGGCCGCCAGCTCCGCGTAGGTGCCGCGCTGCACGACCCGGCCGCCGTCCAGCACCACCACCTCGTCCACCGCGTCCAGACCCGCCAGCCGGTGCGTGATGAGCAGGGTCGTCCGGCCCTCGGTGGCGGCCAGCAGATCGGTGGTGAGCGCGTCGGCGGTCGGCAGGTCGAGGTGCTCGGCCGGCTCGTCGAGCACGAGTACGGGGAAGTCGGCGAGCAGCGCCCGGGCCAGGGCCAGCCGCTGCCGCTGACCGCCGGACAACAGTGCCCCGTGCTCTCCGACCAAGGTGTCCAGGCCGTCGGGCAGTCCCTCGGCCCAGTCCAACAGGCGGGCCCGTGCCAGCGCGGCGCGCAGCTCCCGCTCCGTGGCGTCCTTCCTGGCCAGCAGCAGGTTCTCGCGCACCGAGCTGTCGAAGAGGTGCGCGTCCTGCGCACACAGTCCGACGAGCCGCCGCACGTCGTCGCCGGCCATGGCGGTGGCGTCCGCACCGGCCAGTGTGTAGGAACCCCCGTCGGAATCCAGGAACCGCAGCAGCACCTGGGCCAGCGTCGTCTTGCCGGATCCGGACGGCCCGACCACGGCGACGCGGCGGCCCTCCTCCAGCGTCAGATCGAGTCCCGCGAGGGCGTCCCGGCCCTGCCCCGGGTGGCGCGCGGTCAGCCCCTCGAGGACGACCGGGAACGGTGACGCGGGCGCTGCCTGCGGCCGCTCCGGTTCACGTACGGGCTCCGGCGCGTCGAGGACCTCGTACACCCGCTCGGCACTCCTGCGCACGCGCTGGCGATACTGCACGGCCGACGGCAGCCCGAGAACCGCCTCGAACGCGGCCAGCGGCGTGAGGACCACGACGGCCACGGCCACTCCGGCGAGCCGGCCGTCGGCCACGGCCTGCACGCCGGTGAGTGCGGCGCCGGCGACGGTCAGACCGGAGATCAGGGCGACGAGGCCGTCGCCCAGCGCGGTGGCCGTGGCCGCGCGCGAGGTGATCCGGGTGAGCGTGCCGTCGGCCCGACGCGCCTCGGCGGCCCGCCCGGGCAGGGCGCCGGCGACGGTCAGTTCGGCGGTGCCGGTGAGCAGGTCGGTCACCCGGGTGGCCAGCACACCGCGAGCGGGGGCCAGCCTGGATTCGGCCCGCCGTGCGACGGCCCCGGTGATCAGCGGGACGCCGGCTCCGGCCGCGAGCAGTCCGGCGGCGAGCACGGCTCCGGCCTCCGGAAGCAGCCAGGCCGTGAAGCCGACCGACACGGCGGAGACGGCCACCGCGGTCGCGGCGGGCAGCAGCCAGCGCAGCCAGTAGTCCTGCAACGCGTCGACGTCCGCGACGAGCCGGGACAGGAGGTCACCCCGCCGGCTGCGGCGCAGGCCGGCGGGCGCCAGCCGCTCCAGCCGCCGGTAGACGGCGACCCGGGTGTCGGCCAGCATCCGCAGCACGGCGTCGTGCGAGACGAGCCGCTCGGCGTAGCGGAACACCGCCCGCCCGATCCCGAAGGCGCGCGTCGCGGTGACGGCCACCATCAAATACAGCACCGGCGGCTGCTGCGAAGCCCGCGAGATGAGCCACCCGGAGGTGGCCATGAGTCCCACGGCGCTGCCGAGGGCGAGGCTGCCGAGGAGCAGCGCGAGGCCGAGGCGCCCGCGCCGGGCGGCGGACATCGCGCGCACCCTGGCGAGGACGCCGGCCGGAGAGCCCGGCCCCGCGTCCGGCGTGCCCGGGCCGTCGGCCGGAGCCGGAGCAGTGACAGCCGGCGACACGTCGGCCGGGCGCTCCGCCACGGGCCCCGGAACCCCGGCGACCGCCGGGGCGGACGTGGGTTCGTCCAGGCGCACCACGCGGTCGGCCACCTCCAGCAGGGCCGGCCGGTGCACCACCAGCAGTACGGTCCGGCCGGCCGCCAGCCTGCGCACGGCGGCCACGACCTCGGCCTCGGTCGCCCCGTCCAGGGCGGCCGTCGGCTCGTCGAGCAGCAGCACCGGCCGGTCCGCGAGGAACGCCCGGGCCAGTGCGAGCCGCTGCCGCTGCCCGGCGGACAGCCCGGCGCCGTCCTCGCCGAGCACGGTGTCCGTTCCCTCCGGCAGCGCGTCCACGAACTCCAGCGCCCCGGCGTCGCCCAGCGCCCGCCGCACGGCCGTGTCGTCCGCCTCGGGACGGGCCAGCCGTACGTTCTCGGCGACGGTGCCCGCGAACAGGTGCGGATGCTGCGGGACCCAGGCGACGCGGGCGTGCCACTGCTCCGGGTCGAGGCCGGCGAGATCGGCCCCGCCGATCGTGATCCGCCCGCGGGACGGACGGACGAAGCCGAGCAGAACGTTGAGGAGCGTCGACTTGCCCGCTCCGCTCGGTCCGACGAGCGCCACCGTCTCGCCCGGCCGGACGACGAGGTCAACGTCCGCCACGGCGTCCGCGGCGCGCCCGGGGTAGCGCACGGTCACGCCTTCGAAGGACAGGGCCCCGTCCGCCGGCACCGGCCCGCTCCCGGGTGCCCGCGCGGGCGTCTCCAGCACCGAGAAGATCTCCTCGGCGGCGGCCAGCCCCTCGGCCGCCGCGTGGTACTGCGCCCCCACCTGCCGCAGGGGCAGGTAGGCCTCGGGCGCGAGCACGAGCACGACCAGGCCGTCGTACAGGGCCATGTCGCCGTGGACGAGCCTCATGCCGATGGTCACGGCGACGAGCGCCACCGAGAGCGTGGCGAGCAGTTCCAGGGCGAAGGACGACAGAAAGGCGATCCGCAGGGTCCGCACGGTCGCCTGCCGGTACTCACCGGTGATGCGTTTGATCGACTCGGCCTGCGCCTTGGCCCGTCCGAACACCTTCAGCGTCGGCAGTCCCGCGACCACGTCCAGGAAGTGCCCGGACAGCCGGGACAGCAGCCGCCACTGCCGGTCCATCCGCGCCTGCGTGGCCCAGCCGATCAGCATCATGAAGACCGGGATGAGCGGGAGGGTGGCGACGATGATGGCCGCCGAGACCCAGTCCTCGGTGACGATCCGGGCCAGCACCGCCACCGGCACGACCACCGCCAGACCCAGCTGCGGCAGGTAGCGCGAGAAGTAGTCGTCGAGGGCGTCGACACCCCGGGTGGCCAGGGTGACGAGCGATCCGGTGCGCTGTCCGCCCAGCCAGCCGGGTCCGAGCGCGGTCGCCCGCTCCAGCAGCCGGCCCCGCAGCTCCGACTTCACGGCCGCACTCGCCCGGTGGGCGGCCAGCTCGGTGAGCCAGCCGACCAGAGCCCGGCCGCAGGCGACGGCCACCAGGAGCAGCAGTGGGGTGCGGAGTTCGGCGGCCGTCATGTCGTGCTGGAAGGCGCCCACCACCGTCTCCGCGATGAGCATCGCCTGGGCGACGACCAACCCGGCCCCGACGCCCCCCAGGACGACGACCGCCGCCAGGAAGAGCCGGGTGGCGCGGGCGTACCGCAGCAGTCGTGGATCGATCGGTTTCACGTGAAACACACCCTGCCGGAGTCAGTGCGCGGGTTCGGCGATGTGCTGGGTGCCGATCCGCTTGCGGAACACCCAGTACGTCCACCCCTGGTAGAGGAGGACGACCGGCGTGGCGATCACGGCCAGCCAGGTCATGATCTTGAGCGTGTAGGGGCTGGACGAGGAGTTGGTGACGGTGAGGCTCCAGTCCGCGTCGAGCGTGGACGGCATGACGTTCGGAAAGAGCGTCAGGAAGAGCATCGCCACGGCGGCCACGATGGTGACGCCGGACAGCGCGAACGCCCATCCCTCGCGGCCCGCCTGATTCGCCGCCAGCGCGACGGTCAGGGAGGCGACGGCCACCACCAGCGCGACCAGGCTCTTGCCGTCGCCGCTGTGGGCCTGCGTCCACAGCAGGAAAACGAGGGCCGGCACCGCGGTGACGAGACCCAGCCTCAGTGCCAGGGCCCGCGCCCGTTCGCGGATCTCCCCGACGGTCTTGAGCGCGGTGAACACCGTTCCGTGGAAGGTGAACAGGGTCAGCGTGAGCAGGCCGCCGAGGAGGGCGTACGGGTTCAGCAGGTCCCAGACACTGCCGACGTACTCCAGGTCACGGTCGATCTTCACCCCGTGGACGATGTTGCCGAAGGCGACGCCCCACAGGAACGCCGGTATCAGCGAGGTCCAGAAGATCGCGTTCTCCCAGTTGCGCTGCCAGCGCTCCTCGGGCCGCTTCACCCGGTACTCGAAGGCGACACCCCGGACGATCAGGCAGAGCAGGATGACCAGCAGGGGCAGGTAGAAGCCGGAGAAGAGGGTGGCGTACCACTCGGGGAAGGCGGCGAAGGTCGCACCGCCGGCCGTCAGCAGCCACACCTCGTTGCCGTCCCAGACAGGGCCGATGGTGTTGATCAGCACCCGCTTCTCGGCCCGGTCGCGGGCGAGCAGCTTGGTGAGCACGCCGACCCCGAAGTCGAAGCCCTCCAGGAAGAAGTAGCCGGTCCACAGGACGGCGATCAGGACGAACCAGACGTCGTGGAGTTCCATGACTGTGCAGCTCCCTCGGCCTAGTAGGAGAAGGCCATCGGCTTGTCGGCGTCACGGGAGTCGCCGCCGATCTTCGTGGGCGGGTTGAGGTCGGCCTCGGTGAGCTCGGGCGGGCCGGCCTTGACGTACTTCACCAGCAGCTTGACCTCGATGACGGCCAGGACGGCGTAGAGCAGGGTGAAGGCGATCATCGAGGTGAGGACCTCGGCCGTGGAGACGCCGGGGGAGACCGCGTCGCGGGTCTGGAACACGCCGTAGACGACCCACGGCTGCCGGCCCATCTCGGTGAAGATCCAGCCCCAGGAGTTGGCGATCAGCGGGAAGGCCATCGTCCAGACCGCCGCCAGCCAGTACAGCCGGGAGAACTTCGACCCGAGCGGCTTCTTCAGCAGCACCAGATGGGGCACCTCGTCGTCACCGGTCCTCCAGGACGCCGGCAGCATGAACCTCTTCCGGGTCAGCCACAGCCCCAGCAGACCGAGCGAGAACGAGGCCATACCGAAGCCGATCATCCACCGGAAGCCCCAGTAGGCGACGGGGACGATGGGCTTGTAGTCGCCGGGCCCGAACTTCTGCTGCTCGGCCTTGTTGGTGTCGTTGATGCCGGGCACGTACGAGTCGAAGTCGCTGTGGGCCAGGAAGGACAGCAGGCCGGGGATCTCCAGGGCGACCTCGTTGTGGCCCTTGTCGACGTCGCCGTAGGCGAAGACCGAGAAGGGCGCCGGCTCCTCGCCGTCCCACAGGGCCTCGGCGGCGGCCATCTTCATCGGCTGCTGCTCGTACATGACCTTGCCGAGGGTGTCGCCGCTGACGGCGGTGAGCAGGCCGCCGACGGCCAGGGTGACCAGGCCGAGCCGCAGCGAGGTCCGCATGACGGGGATGTGCTTCTTGCGCATCAGGTGGAAGGCGGCGATGCCCACCATGAAGGCGCCACCGGTCAGGAAGGCGGCCGAGAAGCTGTGGAAGACCTGGTTGAGCGTGGTGTTCTGGGTGAGCACCTGCCAGAAGTCGGTGAGCTCGGCGCGGCCCTTCTCCTCGTTGATCCGGTAGCCGACGGGGTGCTGCATCCAGGAGTTGGCGGCGAGGATGAAGTACGCCGACAGCAGCGTGCCGATCGAGACCATCCATATGCAGGCCAGGTGGATCTTCTTCGGCAGCTTGTCCCAGCCGAAGATCCACAGGCCGATGAAGGTCGACTCGAAGAAGAAGGCGATCAGCGCCTCGAACGCGAGCGGTGCGCCGAAGATGTCGCCGACGAAGCGGGAGTAGTCGGACCAGTTCATGCCGAACTGGAACTCCTGCACGATGCCGGTGACGACACCCATGGCGATGTTGATCAGGAAGAGCTTGCCCCAGAACTTCGTCGCCCTGAGGTACTTCTCCTTCTCCGTGCGCACCCAGGCGGTCTGCAGCCCGGCCGTGAGAGCGGCCAGGGAGATCGTCAGCGGTACGAAGAGGAAGTGGTAGACGGTCGTGATGCCGAACTGCCATCGCGCCAGTGTCTCCGGCGCCAAAGCCATGTCCACGTCGTCGGCCTCCTTGCATCGCCGCGGTTCAGGCAGTTTGTGCGTGTCTGGGCCACCGATCCCGGGACCAAACAGACGAGCTTGTGAACGCGTTCACATTCACAAGCAATTATGACCTACAGCTTTTCGACACCGGAAGGGGGGTTGGGTGTGACGTCAACCCCCCGCCCACGGCCCACCCGCGCGCCGTCTGCCGGCGACGTTGCGCGAGGTCGCCCCGGCACGCGCGGAGGCGGTGGACGCCAAGCGTCCACCGCCTCCATGGGAAGTCCGACGTCCGTCTTCGGTCCGCCTTCCGGCGAACGCCTGACGTCGTCGCGCCGTCAGATCTCCTTGCGGAATCCTTCCGTCACCTTCAGGAAGATGTCGTTCGCCTCGCTCTCCCCGACCGTCACCCGCACACCCTCACCCGGGAACGGACGCACGACCACGCCGGCCCGCTCGCACGCCTCGGCGAAGGCCACCGTGCGCTCCCCCAGACGCAGCCACACGAAGTTGGCCTGGGTTTCCGGCACCGTCCAGCCCTGCCCGCGCAGGGCGTCGACCACACGGATGCGCTCGCAGACCAGCGAGCCGACCCTGCCGATCAGCTCGTCCTCGGCCCGCAACGAGGCGATCGCCGCCTCCTGGGCGATCTGGCTCACACCGAAGGGCACGGCCGTCTTGCGCAGTGCCGCCGCCACCGGCTCGTGGGCGATCGCGAAACCGACCCGCAGCCCGGCGAGACCGTACGCCTTGGAGAAGGTCCGCAGCACGCAGACGTTGGGCCGCTCCCGGTAGAGCTCGACGCCGTCGGGCACCTCGGGGTCGCGGATGAACTCTCGGTAGGCCTCGTCGAGGACCACGAGGACGTCACTCGGCACCCGGTCGAGGAAGCGCTCCAGCTCGGCCCGCCGCACCACCGTGCCCGTCGGGTTGTTGGGGTTGCAGACGAAGATCAGCCGCGTCCGGTCGGTGATCGCGGCGGCCATGGCGTCCAGATCGTGCACGTCGCCCGGCGTCAACGGCACCTGCACGGACGTCGCACCGCTGATCTGCGTGATGATCGGGTACGCCTCGAAGGAGCGCCAGGCGTAGATCACCTCGTCACCGGGACCGGAGGTCGCCTGGAGCAGCTGCTGCGCCACACCGACCGACCCCGTACCGGTGGCCAGGTGGGAGACAGGGACGCCGAACCGCTCCGACAGCTCGTTCATCAGTCCCGTGCAGGCCATGTCCGGATACCGGTTGAAGGACGAGGCCGCGGCCGCGACCGTCTCCATCACACCCGGCAGCGGCGGGTACGGATTCTCGTTGGAGGACAGCTTGTAGGCCACCGGCCCGTCCGCCGCGGCGGGCTTGCCCGGCTTGTAGGTGGGAACTCCCTCCAGCTCGGCGCGCAGCTTGGGGCTCGTCTCGCTCACCGCAGTCCTCCTCGTGACCTACCACCGGCATCGAATACTCCTCACCTTAAGAGGATTCGGCGCCGCTGCGAATAGGTGCGGCCCGACCTCATCCGTCACACCGGCATCAGGGGTATCGGGGCACGAAGGCGCACGATTCGGGGGGCGCGCTGCACATATATCTACGCGCCGGTGGCTCGCTCCGTGGCGCGCATCCCTCGTGCAGGTGAGTTGAGACCTCTTCGCAACATCGGCCGGTCGACAGGCCCCCGCTCGCCGACACGCAAGGTATTGGGCTGAAGAGGGTCAACTACCTAGCTTTCGCAGGCAGTTAGGTTTCCATGATCATGCAGAAACGTGCCTGTCAACGCGTGCATATGCGTCCGCCCTACCCCACCGCATGAGCCCTACTATCGGCTCGCCATGACAGCAGCAGGGAAGCACCAGGTGAGCCGCGCGGAAACCTCACGTCGAGGCAGCCGGCCGGGCCGGGCGGGCATCAGAGACGTGGCCGCCGCCGCCGGAGTATCCATCACGACCGTCTCCGACGCCCTCAACGGCAAGGGCCGTCTCCCGGATGCCACCCGGCGCCATGTACGCGAGGTGGCCGACCGGCTGGGCTACCGGCCGTCGGCCGCCGCCCGTACGCTGCGCACCGGCAAGTCGGGGCTCATCGGCCTGACCGTGACGACGTACGGGAATGAACCTTTCACCTTCACCGAGTTCGCGTACTTCGCCGAGATGGCGCGCGCCGCCACCTCCGCCGCGCTCGCCCGCGGCTACGCCCTCGTCATCCTCCCGGCGACCTCCCGCCACGACGTGTGGTCCAACGTCGCGCTGGACGGCACGGTCGTCATCGACCCCTCCGACCAGGATCCGGTCGTCAGCGAACTGGTCCGCCAGGGCTTACCGGTCGTCTCCGACGGCCGCCCGGCCGGCGCGCTTCCCGTGACCGCCTGGGTCGACAACGACCACGAGGCCGCCGTGCTCGGCATCCTCGACCACCTGGCCGCCGCCGGCGCCCGCCGGATCGGCCTGCTCACCGGCACCACGACCGACACGTACACCCACCTGTCGACCACCGCCTACCTGCACTGGTGCGAGCGCGTCGGACAGGACCCGGTCTACGAGGCCTACCCGGCACACGACCCGTGCGCCGGGGCGGTGGCCGCCGACCGGCTGCTCGCCCGGCCCGACCGGCCCGACGCCGTGTACGGCCTGTTCGACCCGAACGGCACCGACCTGCTGGCCGCCGCCCGCCGCTACGGGCTGCGCGTCCCGGAGGACCTGCTGCTGGTCTGCTGCAGCGAGTCCACGGTGTACGCCAGCACCGAGCCGCCCATCACCACACTGTCGCTGAAGCCACGCCGCATCGGCACGGCTGTCGTCCAGCTCCTCATCGACGCGATCGAGGGGCTCGACTCGGACCGGACGGTCGAGCAGGTGATACCGACGGAGCTGATGGTGCGGACGTCCTCGCAGCGCCGTCCGCCCCGGACGACGGTCAGCCCGCCGCGGTCACCCGAGCGCGAGTAGTGGCCGGGCCGCCCGGAGCGCGGCCCCGACCGACGGAAAACAGGCCGGACGGTACCCGATCGGTGAAGATCACGCCGACGTCACGGACGGGCGAAGCCCGGCCCAATCGGGGCGAAAGCCGCGGTGAACCGGGGTCCTGCTCCGATTCACCACCCCTGGGTCATCACACAGAGCGATCCGCATTCCTATGATGGGCCCACACACCGCGGGCCGCTGCGACCAGGCAGTCCGAAGCGGTGCAGATGCGGCGCGATGGTGGAGGGGTCGATGACTCAGGGGGCCGGTCAGGGACCCGAGGTGGAGCGGACGGCGACGGTGCGCGACTTCCGGGTGCCCGCGTACGTCCACGAGGCCGCTCCGTACGCCGCCCCCGTCCCGCACGCGGGCGAGGCCGCTCCCCCTTCCGGTAAGGGGTACGAGGAGGCCTATCCCGAGGGGTACACACCCACTCAGCGCGATCTGCCCGTCATCCGTAGGGGTGACACGGTGCAGGTGACCGTCGACCCCGAGCAGGCTCCGGCGGCGCAGCCCGCCACGGGCCAGGGACCGCTGTTCGTCGTCGGCGACGTGCACGGCTACTTGGACCAGCTGATCGCCGCCCTCCAGGAGAAGGGCCTCGTCGACTCCGCCGGCCAGTGGTGCGCGGGCACCTCCCGCCTGTGGTTCCTCGGTGACTTCACCGACCGCGGCCCGGACGGCATCGGTGTCATCGACCTGGTGATGCGGCTGTCCGCCGAGGCCGCCGCGGCCGGCGGCTACTGCAAGGCGCTGATGGGCAACCACGAGCTGCTGCTGCTCGGCGCCAAGCGGTTCGGCGACACCCCAGTCAACTCCGGCGCGGGAACCGCCACCTTCCAGGCGGCCTGGCTGCTGAACGGCGGCCAGAAGACCGACATGGACCGGCTCCAGGACCACCACCTGCAGTGGATGTCCCGCCTCGACGCGCTCGAAGAGGTCGACGGGCACCTGCTCGTCCACTCGGACACCACCACCTACCTCGACTACGGCCGCTCGATCGAGGAAGTCAACGACACCGTCCGCGAGACGCTCACGCGCAACGACGCGGAGGAGGTGTGGGACCTGTTCCGCAAGTTCACCAAGCGCTTCTCCTTCCGCGACGAGGGCGGTGCCGACGCCGTGCGCTCGCTGCTGGACACCTACGGCGGCACCCGCATCGTCCACGGCCACAGCCCCATCCCCTACCTCCTGGGCGAGGTCGGCTCCGAGGACGGCGAGGACGACACCCGCACCGCCGTCGAGGGTCCCCACGTCTACGCGGACGGGCTGGCCATCGCGATGGACGGCGGTGTGACCATGGCCGGAAAGCTGCTGGTCCAGCAACTCCCGCTGGACGCCTGACCGTTCACGGGGCCGCCGTCTTCCCGGCGGCGGGCCCGCGGCTCGGCACCCAATTTCCGGAAACCCCCTGTCACCGCGCGCCGTCACCGCTCTACCATCGGCTTATCCGTAGCAGGCTCCCCTCCGTTTCTGCCCGACGGCTCGTTGGCATGCGAGCCCCAAGCCCTACGGAGCATCGGGGGATGCACATGAACAGCGTTCCGCAGCATCTGTCGAACGAGGACCGCCAGGAGTACGAGCGGATCCTCGACGAGGTGCTGCGCTCCGCACCACACCGCCCGGAACTGGCCGCTGTCGGTCAGCGGCTCAACACCGAACAACTGCGCACCATGGCACTCGACGCCACCGCACTGATCACGGCGGCGGCCGGCACCGAGTACCAGCACTATGTGAAGGTCCGCGAGGAACTGCGCCGGCCGGCGCCGGCCGCCCCGTCGTCCGCGCGCGACTCCGGCTCCGACGCGCCGGGTACGGGCGCGCTGGGTCTCGCCGCCACCGTGGGGGAGGCCGCTGAGGCCGCCGGCGCGGGCGCCGGCGCGGTCGTCGCCGTCCTGGCACCCGTCCTGGCGGGCACCGCCGCGGCGATCTTCCTGCTCGTCGGCTACGTCCTGAGGATGGTCGCCCCGGGGCAGGCGTTCGCGCGGACCATGCTCACCACGGGGTGGGTGTTCGGCGGTGTGGCCGCCGTCGCCATCCTCGTCGCGGGCGTGGGGCTGCTGCTCACCGCGCTGCGCAACCGGCCCTCCGCCGAGTCCGGCCGCTACGGCGAACTCGACGGGGAGGTGGCCCGGGCCAGGGAGGCCTGGCACGACGCCCTGCTCGAACGCGGCATCCTGCCGTTCCTGCGGGAGGCGCTCACCGACCCGGACGCGGCGGTCGCACTGCACCCCACGGGGCCGGCGCCCGCGAGCCGGATGCCGCACCTCGGCTACGACCGCCCGGGGTTCACGAGTCCCGGCGACGACCGGGAGGGCCCGCGCCCGAGCTACTCGAGCCCGGACTACAGCAGCCCGGACTTCGGCGGCCCGGAACACCGACCGGAGTAGCCACCGGCCGGGGCGGGCACGTCAGAGGATGCCCGCCCGGCCGGCGGCTGCGATCCAGGACGGGAACTCGGACAGCAGGCGGTCGTACAGTTCCTGGTCGGGGACGGTGCCGATGTCGTCCACGGCGAAGAAGCCGACGTTGTCCACGCGGCGGCCGGGCAGGGTGTCGAACCGCTCGAGCACCCCGTAGTTGGACCGGCCGAGCCCCACGAACTGCCAGAAGACCGGCTCCTCCACCGCCTCCCGCAGCTCCCGCTCGATCTCGTCGTTGCGGTAGACACCGCCGTCGGAGAAGAACAGCACCAGGGTCGGCGCCTGTGCCGGGTTGTCCCGGACGAAGGCCCGGACCTCGGCGATCACCTTCTGCTCCTCGTTCTGGATGCCGACCGCCCGCATGTCGACCTGGTCGTCGTGGAGCCCCTTCTTCCGTCCCCGGCGGAAGAGGCCCACCTCGCCCACCCGCACGTGCAGCCGCAGCCACTCGGGGAGGTCGCCCAGTGTCAGGTCGGGCAGCCGTGCCGGGTTCGAGGCGAAGGTCCAGGCCTGCATCTCACCGTCGTCGTCGAGCTGTGCGGCGACGGCGGCCATGCGTTCCACCACGTCCGCCACCACGCCCTTGGAGTAGAGGAAGGACATGGACCCGGAGGCGTCGAGGACCAGGACGACGCGTGCCGTGACACCGGTGGCGCCGTGTTTGCTCAGGCTGACCGCGACCTGCTCCTTGCGCAGGGACAGCCGCTTGCGCATGTCGACGGGGAGGCGCTCCTCCCCCTTGGTGAGCCGGGGCCCTGGCGCCGCCGGAGGGGCCACCGGAGGCGCCGCCGGAGGGGCCGCTGGTGCGGGCGGCGCCGTGGGTGCCGCCGCCGGGGGAGCCTGACGCGGGGTTCCGGCGTACGGCGTGGGAGGCAAGGGGGTGGAGGGTGCCGCGGCGGTCGGGGCGTCGTCGACCGTGATGCCGAAGTCGGTGGCCAGCCCCGCGAGACCGGCGGCGTAGCCCTGCCCGACCGCCCGGAACTTCCACTTCCCCTGGCGCAGGTACAGCTCGCCGCCGACCAGCGCGGTCTCGGTGCCGGCCGCCATGTCGAAGTACGCCAGCCCGGCCCCGGTGGCGGCGTCCAGCAGCCGCAGTGACAGCCCCGGCACCTGGCCGAACGTCCCGCCGTCGGAGGAGGCGCACAGGACGATGCGGTCGACGGCGGGCTCCAGCGCGCGCAGGTCCACCTCGACGGTGTCGGTCATGACACCGGAACCGGGCCCGCTCTCCTTGCCCAGGTGCCGCACCGCCCCGGACGCGTGCCGGGGCTGGTTGTAGAAGACGAAGTCGCCGTCGTCCCGTACGCGTCCGGCCGAGGTGAGCAGCAGCGCGGAGGCGTCGACCTCGGGCACACCGGGGCCGGCGGACCAGCTGAGTGCGACCCGCACCGCGGGGGAGTCGACGGCGACATTGGCGCCCTTGCTCAGGGATGTGGCTGTCATGGGCCCAGTCTGCCGAGACGCGCTCCCCGGCGGGAGGGGGCGGGCCCCGTGCTGCGTCCCTTCTCCCGCTCCCCCGGTTCCCCGCCGGGTATCAGACGCTGCAGCTCGGCACCGGTGGCGTACAGGGCGACCAGCAGCGGCCGCAGGGACCGGCCCGCCTCCGTCAGGTCGTAGCGGGTGCGTACGGGAAAGCCCGGCAGCCGTTCCGCGGTCACCAGGCCCCTCTCCCGCAGCGCCGTGAGGCGTTCGCTGAGCACCTTCGCCGACAGGTCGGGCAGCAGCGTCCGCAGCTCCGTGAAGCCGCGGGGGCCGCCCATCAGCTCGCGGAGCACCAGGGTGGTCCAGCGGCCCGAGACCGCCGCGAGGGCGGCCTCCACGGGACAGCCGGCCTCGGGGCGGCGGGTCCGACCCCGCGCATCGGGCACCAACTCCTCGTCCCAGGCGTGACTTACCGTTTGGTGACCTGCGCTGACGGGCTGTTCGCTTGTCACATGACGCATCCCCCCAGTGTGCCGCCGGCCACCAGCGCGGCCGAGCTTCCGCACGTCTTCGCGCGAGCCTTCAACACCTTCGACCCGCAGGTCCTGGACCAGGTCTACGAGCCCGGAGCCGGCTTCGTTCCCGAACCCGGCCGACTGGTCACCGGGCCGGGCCGGATACGGGCCAACGACGAGTTCCTCCGGCTGCGCGTCCCGATCCGGGTGGCGCCCCGGCACACCTACGTCGTCGGCGACCTGGTCCTGCTGATCGTCGACTTCGTCATCGACGGCGTCGCCGCCCACGGCGGCCACGTCCACATCGAGGGCACCGCGACCGACGTGGCCCGTCGCGGGCCCGACGGCTGCTGGCGTTACGCGATCGACAACCCGTTCGGAGTGGCGACCGCTCCCGAGGCGGCCCCGGCGCCCCGCTGACGCCGGGCGGCCCGGCGAGGGACCGCACGGCGTGGAGCCGGTGACGGAGGTTCAGTCGGCCAGCGGGAGGTACACCCGGTTCCCGGCGGCGGCGAACTCCTTCGACTTCTGCAGCATGCCCTCGGCGATCTCGTCGGGAGAGGCGCCTTCGGCGGCCACCCCGCCGAACCGCTCGTTGATGCTCTGGCTGATCTTCATGGAGCAGAACTTCGGTCCGCACATGGAGCAGAAGTGGGCCGTCTTGGCGGGCTCGGCCGGCAGTGTCTCGTCGTGGAACTCCCGCGCCGTGTCCGGGTCGAGAGCCAGGTTGAACTGGTCCTCCCACCGGAACTCGAAGCGGGCGTCCGACAGGGCGTCGTCCCACTCCTGTGCGCCCGGATGCCCCTTGGCGAGGTCGGCGGCGTGGGCAGCGATCTTGTAGGTGATGACGCCGGTCTTGACGTCGTCGCGGTTGGGCAGGCCCAGGTGTTCCTTGGGCGTGACGTAGCAGAGCATGGCCGTGCCCCACCAGGCGATCATCGCGGCACCGATGCCGGAGGTGATGTGGTCGTACGCCGGTGCGACGTCCGTCGTCAGCGGGCCGAGCGTGTAGAACGGAGCTTCGTCGCAGATCTCCTGCTGAAGATCGATGTTCTCCTTGATCTTGTGCATCGGGACGTGCCCCGGGCCCTCGATCATGGTCTGCACGTCGAACCGCCTGGCGGTCCGGTTGAGCTCCCCGAGCGTGCGCAACTCGGCGAACTGCGCCTCGTCGTTGGCGTCCGCGATCGATCCCGGCCGCAGGCCGTCGCCGAGGGAGTACGTGACGTCGTAGGCGGCGAGGATCTCGCAGAGCTCCTCGAAGTTCTCGTACAGGAACGACTCCTTGTGATGCGCCAGGCACCAGGCGGCCATGATCGAACCGCCGCGCGAGACGATGCCGGTCTTGCGGTTCGCGGTCAGCGGCACGTAGGCCAGGCGCACGCCCGCATGGACGGTCATGTAGTCCACACCCTGCTCGGCCTGCTCGATCACCGTGTCCTTGTAGACCTCCCAGGTCAGTTCCTCGGCCTTGCCGTCGACCTTCTCCAGGGCCTGGTAGAGCGGCACGGTGCCGATGGGCACGGGGGAGTTGCGCAGCACCCACTCGCGGGTGGTGTGGATGTTACGGCCGGTGGAGAGGTCCATGACCGTGTCGGCGCCCCAGCGGGTCGCCCAGGTCATCTTCTCGACCTCCTCCTCGATGGAGGACGTCACCGCCGAGTTGCCGATGTTGGCGTTCACCTTCACCAGGAACCGCTTGCCGATGATCATCGGCTCGATCTCCGGGTGATTGACGTTGGCCGGCAGCACGGCCCGGCCCGCGGCGATCTCCTCACGGACCACCTCCGGCGCGACGTTCTCCCGGATGGCGACGTACTCCATCTCGGGCGTGATCTCGCCCCGGCGGGCGTACGCGAGCTGCGTCACCGCACCGCCGCGGCCGCGGCGCGGCTGACGCGGACGCCCGGGGAAGACCGCGTCCAGATTGCGCAGGCCTCCGCGCGGCGAGGTGTGCTTGATCCCGTCGTCCTCGGGCCGGACGGGCCGGCCCGCGTATTCCTCCGTGTCGCCGCGGGCGACGATCCAGTTCTCCCGCAGCGCCGGCAGCCCCCGGCGGACGTCGGTGTCGACGAGCGGATCGGTGTACGGGCCCGACGTGTCGTAGAGCGTGACCGACTGCCCGTTGGTGAGGTGCACCTGGCGGACCGGCACCCGCAGGTCGGGGCGCGAACCCTCGACGTACGCCTTGTGCCAGCCGATGGACTTCCCGGTCTCCGCGGACTCCGCCTCGGCGGAGTGCTGGGTGGAGACAGGCGTGCGTGCGTCCTTGATGGTCATGAGACCTACTCCCTACGCCGGCATTACCCGGTAACAGGTTCAGCGGTCGACGCAGCCGTTTCCGTCCGACGACGCCTCGTGGTCAACATCACTCGACTTCGGTGATGTTTCCCGTGAAACATCGCTGGGACGGAGGTCAGCGCCCTCTCAGCCCGGTGCTCCGAGCTCCCGCGTGTACAAAGGTGCCCCCACGCTAGCGTCGATCCGGGCGCGGTGAACAGGGGGCCCCTCTCCTTCTTGCGATGATCGGTCGGTGACCACGACCCAGCACCCTCCCTACCCGCCGCACGAACCCCGCCGCGGCCCGGGCGCGCCGTCGGGCGACGGGAGTGCGCACGACCATGCCCCCGGCGGGGAGCACTCCGGCAGTGGCGGGCACGGCGGCAGTGGGGGGCACGGGCACGCACACGGACACGGTCACGGGCCCGCGGCTCCCGTCTCGCGGCATCTGCGGAAGGTCATCGCGGCGGTTCTCATCCCCTTCGCCGCCGCGGTGCTGGTCGGGCTCGCCGTGCTCTGGCCGGGCGGCGCGCCACCGCACGAACGCACCGGGGTCGGCTTCGACCGGCAGACACAGGAGGCCACGGTCACCAAGGTGGACAGGCTGAGCTGCCAGTCCGTCAACGCGTCGGGGGGCGTCCCGACCGGCGACACCTCCACCGCGGAGGGCTCCTCCGCGGCGCAGCAGGCGAACGGCGACTGCAAGCGGGCGACGATCCGCGTCGACACCGGCGGGGACAAGGGCCGCACCTTCCAGGAGATCGTGCAGCCGGACCAGACACGCCAGTTGCACGAGGGCCAGAAGGTGGTCGTCGCCTACGAACCCTCCGCGCCGAGGGACCTGCAGTACTCGGTGACCGACATCGACCGCGGCTTTCCGATGGCCCTGCTCGCCGGCATCTTCGCGCTGGCCGTCGTGGTCGTCGGCCGGCTGCGGGGTCTGATGGCCCTGGTCTCGCTGGCCATCAGTTTCGTGCTGCTGAACTTCTTCATCCTGCCCGCCATCCTGCAGGGCTCGAATCCCCTGCTGGTGGCGGTGATCGGGTCCAGCGCCATCATGCTGATCGCGCTGTATCTGTGCCACGGGCTGTCGGCGCGGACCTCCGTGGCGGTGCTCGGCACCCTGGTCTCCCTGCTGCTGATCGGTGTCCTGGGGTCGCTGTTCATCGGCTGGGCGGCGCTCACCGGCAACACCGACGACAACACCGGCCTGATCCACGGCCTGTATCCGTCGATCGACATGAGCGGCCTGCTCCTCGCCGGGGTCATCATCGGTTCGCTCGGTGTCCTCGACGATGTGACGGTCACCCAGACGTCGGCGGTCTGGGAGCTGCACGAGGCCAATCCGACGATGGGCTGGCGCGGCCTGTACCGCGCCGGCATCCGCATCGGCCGCGACCACATCGCCTCCGTCGTCAACACCCTCGTCCTCGCGTACGCGGGCGCCGCTCTGCCGCTGCTGCTGCTCTTCTCTATCGCGCAGAGCAGCGTGGGGACGGTCGCCAACAGCGAGCTGGTCGCGGAGGAGATCGTGCGCACGCTGGTGGGCTCGATCGGCCTCGTGGCGTCCGTGCCGGTCACCACCGCCCTCGCGGCCCTGGTCGTCTCGGCCGACCGTCCGGCGGGGCGTGCGGCCGGGCAGAGCGCGGGGGCGGCGGACGCGGGCCGGGCACCGGCGCGGGGCGGGCGGGGCCGCCGCCGCAAGCGCTGAACCGCCCGTGGGCCCACTCTCTGCAGGTGGGCCCGCTCGCAGCCCGTGGACCTGTTCGTACTTGGCCGGCCCACGCCTGAAGAAGCGTTCCTGCACAGGCGGACAACGCACCGAGGCGTCGAGCCACCGACCGGGGGCCGCCGGAACGGTTCAGCCCGCGCTCTGCTCTTCCGCGAGGATGCGGTCCAGGGCCTCGTCGAGGTGGGCGTCGAAGTCGGCGAGGGCACCTTCCTGCCCCAGCGGCACCAGCTTGTCGGTCCGGTCGAGGAAGGCCACGAGCGGCGCGGCCGAAGAACGGAACAGCGCCTGGTCACTGCCCACCTGAAGGCGGATCAGCACCTCGGCCGGCGGGCCGGGATCGACGGGTGCGATGCGCACGTCGCCGTCGCCGCACGGCGTACCCACCCCGTCGACCAGCAACTCCCGTCCGAATGCCCAGGTCACCGGGGCATCGCCGGGCAGATGGAAGGTCAGCCGCACCGCGTAGGGATCACAGGTCTGGTAGCGCAGCTCCACCGGGATGCGGAAAGAGAGCTCCTCCGACACGAGAAAGCTCATCATGACCTCTGCCTGTACGGACTCGCCCATCGCCTACCCCGTCATTCGCCGTCGACTGTCCGGGAATCAAACCTCTAACACTGGTGGCATCTTGCTCAACGTACACACCAGATCACAAGGAGTGAGTTTTCAGATACTGATAGAGAGCGCGAGCGACCCCAGGAACCGCCCCATCTCGCCCTGCAGTCGCTGCGCCGCGGGCAGCAGCCGGTCGGCCTGGTGGGCGGGCAGCGAGAGGGCCATCGTCGCGGCCGTGGTGCCCATGGTGATCGGAATCGCCGCGCAGACCGTCCCCAGGGCGTATTCCTGGCGCTCGGTGACGGGTGTCATCCGCCGGGTCCGTTCCAGTCGTTTCATCAGACCGACCTCGTCCCGCACCGTGTACGGCGTCACGGGGTTCACCGGATAGCGGTCGAGGTGATCACGGCGGGCGTCCTCGTCCAGCTGTGACAGCAGGCATTGCCCGATGGCGTGCGCGTGCCCGGTCTCGCGGAAGTCCGCCCACTCCTCCACCGCGGGGTTGCCCGGGGTGTCGGAGACGCACAGGATCTCGATCTCGCCGTCGCGGTACATGGCGTAGTAGACGGGCGCGCCGATCGCGTCCCGCCAGCGCGCCAGTGCGTCGACGACCGTGCTGCGACGTTTCTGCTCGGCCCCGCTGCTGCTCAGCCGCTCGACCGCCTCCCCGAGGAAGAACAGGCCCTTCTCGCGGCGCAGATATCCCTCGTGCACGAGGGTGCGCAGCAGGTGGTACGCCGTGGGCAGCGCCAGCCTCGTCTCCCGGGCCAGCTGCTTCGCGGGGGCTCCGTACTCGTGCTCCGCGACGCACTCCAGCAGGCGCATCGCGCGCTGCACCGAGCCGATGAGGGTGACCGCGGGCGGCGGCACGGCCGCGGCGGGGGGTGTCCGGGGCGCCGAGCGGGGCTGCACGGGCAGTGCGTGCGGCGGTACGAATGCGGTGTCGGCCGTGGCCAAGGGTCACTCCCGGAACGCGAGGGGGCAGCCCGTGCGGGGAGACACGGGTGGGGTACGCCGCTCGCGGGGTCGCCCCCGCGTGGAGTTCCGGACTCTAACCGCCGGTCACCGCGTGCCGACGGCCCGTCCGGAAAACTTCCCCCGCGCGAGGGAACCGGTGATTCCTGTTACCGGCCCCGGTGCCCCGCGGCCCTCACCAGTCGCTGCGCGACGAGGAGCTCGACATGAACTTGCGGACGACGTAGATCAGTCCGCCGACGAGCGCGACGAAGACGAGCAGCTTGAACAGCAGTCCGATCACGAAGCCGACCACACTGGCGATCAGCCCGCCGAACACGACCAGGGCGATGACCGGCACCGCGATCCACTTCACCCACCACGGCAGTCCCGTGAAGATCTCTCGCATCGCCCTCGTCCTTACCTCTCCGCCCGTCCGGGTGCCGGGCCCTTGGGCGGCCCGGACCCCGCGGGGAATTCCTGAAGTCCTGCACTCGATGCTAGGGCCGCGAGGGCCGCGGCAGGACTCCCGCAGCCCTTGTCTCCCCCTGACCGATCCCCTAGGGAACCCCGGGGCGGCGGGTCAGCTCTCCGGCGGAGAAAACACCACGAGCACCCTCAGGTCCTCGCTGATGTGGTGGAACTTGTGGGCGACTCCGGCCGGCACGTACACCACGCTGCCGCGGGCGACCTCGGTGGTCTCCAGCCCCACGGTGATCGCGGCGCGGCCGCTGACCACGAAGTACACCTCGTCCTGCTCGTGCGGCTTCTGCGGATCGGCCGTGCCCGCGTCGAGCGCGTACAGGCCGACGGACATGTTCCGCTCGCGCAGGAACTGCAGATAGGCACCGTCGTTGGCGGCACGCTCCGCCTCCAGTTCGTCCAGCCGGAATGCCTTCATCGCCTCGTCCGCCCCTGCCTCGCCGTTCGATTCCGATCGCGTCTGCCACGATCAGACACATGAAGAATTTTCTAGTCAAGACGGTCGCCAACGCGGGCGCCCTGGCGGTCGCCGTGTGGCTGCTCGACAAGATCACCCTGACCGGGGGCAGCACCGGCGAGAAGGCCGCCACGCTGATCGTGGTCGCCCTGGTGTTCGGGGTGGTCAACATGCTGGTGAAGCCGATCGTGCGGGTGCTGACCTTTCCGCTGTTCGTCCTCACCCTCGGCCTGTTCACGCTGGTGGTCAACGCGCTCATGCTGTTGCTCACGTCGTGGCTGGCCGACGTTCTCGACCTGAGCTTCCACGTCGAGGGCTTCTGGACGGCCGTCCTGGGCGGCCTGATCATCTCGGTCGTCTCCTGGGCTCTCAACGCGTTCCTGCCCGACGAGGACTGAGCCCATGACCTACCGCGTCTGTTTCGTCTGCACGGGCAACATCTGCCGCTCCCCGATGGCCGAGGCCGTCTTCCGCGCGCGCGTGGCGGAGGCCGGGCTCGAGGGCCTCGTCGAGGTCGACAGCGCCGGCACCGACGGATGGCACGAGGGCGAGGGCGCCGACCCGCGCACCATGGCCGTCCTGGAGGAGAACGGCTACGGCCTCGACCACACGGCCCGCCGGTTCCGGCCCTCCTGGTTCGGGCACCTCGACCTCGTCGTCGCCCTCGACGCGGGTCACCTGGAGGCACTGCGGCGGCTCGCGCCCACGGAACAGGCCGCGGACGCGGTACGGCTGCTGCGGTCGTACGACCCCGCCGCCGGCAGCGGGGACCTCGACGTGCCCGACCCCTATTACGGGGGTGCCGACGGCTTCGAGGAATGCCTTGAGATGGTGGAGGCGGCGAGCGGCGGACTGCTCGCCGCGGTACGTGAGCACATGAAGGGACGGGCGGCATGAACGATTCCGCTGTCGACAACGGGGGAGCACCGGGCGCGGACGCGTCCGCCGGGGACGGCACGCGCGCGGTGCGCGCCGGGCTGCCCGAACCGGTCAAGCACGAGCCGACCCTGCCCGGGCCCGTGTTCGCCGCGCATTTCCACCTCCCGGGCGACCCCACCGGTCCGTACACCTACGGCCGCGACGAGAACCCCACCTGGACCCACCTCGAGCGCGCCATCGGCGAGCTGGAGGCCCCCGGGCGGGACGACACCGAGACGCTCGTGTTCGCCTCGGGCATGGCCGCGATCTCGTCGGTGCTCTTCTCCCAGCTGCGCGCGGGGGACGTGGCCGTACTGCCCGACGACGGCTACCAGGCACTGCCCCTGGTCCGCGCCCAGCTGGAGACGTACGGCATCGAGGTGCGCACCGCGCCGACCGGCGGGGACGCCCAGCTCGGCGTCCTGGACGGGGCGAAGCTGCTGTGGATCGAGACGCCCTCGAACCCGGGGCTCGACGTGTGCGACGTCCGGCGGCTCGTCGAGGCGGCGCACGCGGGCGGCGCCCTGGTGGCCGTCGACAACACGCTCGCCACTCCGCTGGGGCAGCGCCCGCTGGAACTCGGGGCCGACTTCTCCGTGGCCAGCGGTACCAAGCAGCTGACCGGGCACGGCGACATCCTGCTGGGGTACGTCACCGGCCGCGACACCGAGGCCATGGCCGCGGTACGGCGCTGGCGCAAGATCGTCGGCGCCGTCCCCGGGCCCATGGAGGCCTGGCTCGCGCACCGCTCGATCGCCACCCTCCAGTTGCGCGTCGAGCGGCAGAACGCCACCGCGCTGAAGGTGGCCGAGGCCCTGCGGGAGCGGCCCGAGGTGACCGGCCTGCGGTATCCGGGGCTGCGCGACGACCCCGCGCACGAGGCCGCCGCGCGGCAGATGCGGCGCTACGGGTGCGTCGTCTCCTTCACGCTGCCCTCGCGCGCGCGTGCCGATCGTTTCCTCGAGGCCCTGCGGCTCGTGGACGACGCGACGAGCTTCGGCGGGGTGCGGTCCACGGCCGAGCGGCGCGGACGCTGGGGCGGCGACGCGGTGCCGGAGGGCTTCATCCGCCTCTCGGTCGGCGCGGAGGACCCCGAGGACCTGATGGCGGACCTGATGCGCGCACTGGACAAGTCGGCGGGCTGAACCCCGGCGCCCAGCCGCCGGACGGTGTCCGGCCGCACACGGCGGACGGTCCGAGCCTCCCCCCTCGTGGCTCGGACCGTCCTCTCGGTTCCGCGCGCGAAGAACCGCGTGAGCAAGGCTAGTTGACTCTGTGTCAGTGTCCAATCACGGTAGCGACAGCGACCTATCGACATATTTATAGTTGAGGACGGCCGGGGCGTCGGGAACGGCGGAGAAGGGGGAGGTCGTCCGTGGATCTGGCCTTGCTGCGCACGTTCGTGACCGTGCACCGGGCCGGCAGCTTCACCCGTGCCGCCGCTCTGCTGGGTCTCTCCCAGCCTGCCGTGACCTCACAGATCCGGACCCTGGAGCGGCAGCTCGGCCGGCCCCTGTTCCTACGGCAGGCCCGAGGCGTGACCCCGACGACCATCGGTGACGAACTCGCCCACAAGGCCGCCCCGCACCTCGACGCGCTGGTGGAGATCGCCGAGACCGGCGCCGACGACGAGTTCCTGGTGCGGACCCTTCACCTCGCCGGACCCCCCGAGTTCACCGCCGAGCGGGCGCTGCCCGCGCTCACGGAGCTCACCCGGGAGGACGGACAGGGTGTCGCGCTGCGCGCCGTCTTCGTGAACGCCGAGGAGGCACTGGAGGGCCTGGCCGCCGGACATCATGATCTGGCCATCGGTACCGCCCGGCCGCGCGGCGCCCTGCTCACGGCGACTCCGCTCTGCGACGAGGAGCACGTCCTGGTCGCCGCGCCTCGCTGGGCCGCGCAGACCGGCGCCGGGGAGCCCCGCCGCGCCTCCGCACGGGACCTGGCGCATGTGCCCGTGGTCGAGGTGCACGAGTCGCTGCCCTTCGTCACCCGGTACTGGGCGTCCGTCTTCGACACCTGCCCGGCCACCCCGGGGACCGTCGTCGTTCCCGACCTGCGTGCGGTGCTCACCTGCGTGATCGCGGGCGCCGGGCTCGCGGTGCTGCCCCGCTATCTGTGCGCCGGCGCCCTGTTGCGCGGGGACGTCGTCGCCCTGCACGATCCGGCGGTGCCGCCGCTGCGGACGTACTTCCTGGTGGTGCGCACCGGCACCCTGGCGTTGCCGCACATCGCCCGGGCTCACGAGTGGCTCCTGCGCGCGGCGGGGGACTGGAACTGAGCAGAAGCGCACGTCTGCGATGTTTCACGTGGAACCAGCCGGGCCACATTTCTCCCATGACCGTCCGACCCGTGGTCAAGCGCACCGCCCGCGCCGTCCTCCTGGACGGCGGTGATCTGATTCTGATCAAGCGCACCAAGCCCGGTGTCGATCCCTACTGGGTCACTCCCGGGGGCGGGGTCGAGCCGGAGGACACGACTGTCGTCGACGCCCTGCACCGCGAGGTGTACGAAGAACTGGGTGCCAAGATCACCGACGTGGTTCCCTGCTTCGTGGACACCGTGGAGCACATCGGCGAGGACGGCGGGGCGACCGGCGTGAAGGTGCAGCACTTCTTCGTCTGCCGCCTGGAGTCCATGGATCCGGCCCTGCGGCACGGTCCCGAGGTCGACGAGCCCGCCGGCGAATACGAGATCGTCCGGGTTCCCTTCACCCGGGTCGGGATCGCCTCCGTTCACCTGGTACCGCTGTCGTTGCGGCACTATCTGGACGGCAACATCGAGGGCGTACGCGCGATGCACGCCCCCGACCTCGGCTGAAGCCCACGACGCCGCGCGCCGGACGCAGGACGCCCACCGCCTGCCGGGACGTCGCACGCTGCGCCATGACGTGGCCAAAAGCTCACACGTCCCACGGCAAACAGGTGGACGCGGACGGCTCCCGTCGGACAGCCTGACCTGCGTGGTGACTCCTTCCCTCTCCTCCTTGCCGATCCGCCGTCTGACGCTCCGCGATCTCACCGCCTGCGCCGACTTGTCCGAGGACCGGGGGTGGCTACGCGAAGAACACAAGTGGGGCTTTCTTCTCACCGCCGGGAAGGGGTACGGCATCGACGATCCCGAAGGCGGTCTCGTCAGTGCCTGCACCGTCACCGAGTACGGCCCGGTCGAGCGGCCGTCCCTCGCCGCCATCGGCATGGTGCTGGTCGCCGAGCGGCATGCCCGCCAGGGGGTCGGACGCCGGTTGATGCGCCACGTCGTCTCGGCGCAGGGCACCACTCCCCTGACGTTGCACGCGACCCCCAACGGCCGCCCGCTCTACGAGGAGCTCGGCTTCAAGTGCACGGGCCGGGTGGAGATGGTGCGCGGGCGCTTCGCCCCGGGCGGGCCCGAGCCGCGGATCGCCACACGGGCGGCCACCGCGGAGGACCTCTCCGCCATCCTCCGGCTCGACGAGGAGGTCTTCGGCGCCGATCGCACCCACATCATCACGCGCCTGCCCGCCTTCGCCGACCAGCTGTGCGTGGCCGAGGAGGGCGGTCGGCTCATCGGGTACGCCGCCGCCTGGCCCAACATGGACACCCACGTCGTGGGGCCGCTGATCGCCCGCGACACCGAGACGGCCAAGGCGCTCGTCACCTGGCTCGCCGCCCGCACCGACCGGCCGCTGCGCACCGACATCGACGTACGGCACGAAGAGCTGCTGGCATGGGCGCACGAGCGCGGCCTCGCCCCGGTCTTCCCCAGCGCGGTCATGACGTACGGGATCACGGAGCTGCCCGGGGACCGGACCCGGCGCTTCGCCCCCCTGACCGTGGCGGCGGGCTGACCGCTGCGGGTCGGGTACGGAAGGGAGCTCCCGTCAGAGGGCGCGGCCCTTCGTTCCCGGGACTAAATAGTTGCACGCGCTTGTTACAAGCAAACGCCAGAAATTGTGTGCCTGGTCTACCCTTGTCTCAGCCGCTCCGGGACGGAGGAACCACATGACAGCGACGGACCCCGCGCTCACCGCCCTCTCCCAGGGCTGGTGCGCCCTCTCCCTGCTGCACGGGAGGATCGAGGCCCGTATCGAGCGCGCCCTGCAGTCCGGGCACGACCTGAGCGTGCGTGAGTACTCCCTGCTCGACGTGCTCAGCCGGCAGCACGACGGCGACGGAGGTCATCTGCAGATGAAGCAGGTCGCCGACGCGGTCGTCCTCAGCCAAAGCGCCACCACCCGCCTGGTCACCCGCCTCGAGGACCGCGGCCTGCTCGAGCGCTACCTGTGCCCCACCGACCGTCGCGGCATCTACACCAACGTCACCGCCGAGGGCCTGAAGCTACTGAACGAGGCCCGGCCCACCAACGACGCCGCTCTGCGCGAGGCTCTCGACGAGGCGGCCAGGAACCCCGAGCTGGCTCCGCTGGTCCGGGCGGTGGAGACGCTCAAGGCACCGGTGGCCGCATGACCGAAGCCGGCGCGGGCGTGTCCTCGCCGGCTCTCCCTGCGTAGGGTGCGGCCATGGGAGATCTTGAAATACGCCGCACCGTCCAGGACGACATTCCCGCGATCGTCGCGATGCTCGCCGACGACCCGCTGGGCGCCCGGCGCGAGTCACCGGACGATCTGAGTCCCTACCTGGCCGCTTTCGAACGGCTCAGTACCGATCCCCACCAGCACCTGGTCGTCGCCGTCCGCGAGGGCCGCGTCGTCGGCACGCTCCAGCTGACCGTCGTCCCCGGACTCTCCCGGCGCGGCGCCACCCGCTCGATCATCGAGGGCGTACGCATCCACGCCGACGAGCGGGGCAGCGGACTGGGCACCCAACTCATCGAGTGGGCCGTCGCCGAATCGCGTCGGCTGGGGTGCCGTCTGGTCCAGCTCACCTCGGACAAGACCCGTACGGACGCCCACCGCTTCTACGAACGCCTCGGCTTCTCGGCCTCGCACACGGGCTTCAAGCTCGAACTCTGACTCCGGCGTGTGCGTGGCCGTGCGCTGTTTCACGTGGAACAGCGCACACCGCGGCCCCGGCGCCCCTAGCCGATGCCCCGCCACCCTTCCGGGTCCACCCCTCCCGGTACGGAGGCTCCTTCGTCGTAGGGCCGGCGCGTGAAGACGAACGAGCCGAGGTCCAGATGGCTCACGGTCCCGTCCTGGCGCCGCACGGCCCGCAGAGGCTCACCGGCGTAGTAGCCCTCCAGCCCCGTCCAGGTGCCGTCGCCGTTCGCCCGGAAGCGCGAGCGGCGGCCCTGGCCCGACAGCGGCTCCAGCGAGACGCCCCCGGCGGGGGTCAGCCGCAGCGCGAAGGCCTGGGTGCCCCAGTACCACTGCCCGGCCAGCTCGAGCACCGAGGCGTCGACGTCCGGCAGCGGCCGCCACGGCTCCGGGATCCGCGGTTCGGCCTCCGCGACGATCCGCACGAGGTCGGCCCCCACTGCGGATGTCAGCGGCCCCGATGTGCAGTTGGTCAGCACGACCGCCGCCACGTCGTCCTCGACGCCGATGGTCAGGTTGGCCAGGAAGCCCGGCAGGGAGCCGGAGTGGCCCACGAGCAGCCGTCCGTCCCGGTACTGGATCTGCAGACCCAGTCCGTACGTCACGCCGTCCGCGACATCAGCGGCCTCGGCCGGCGCCGCGGGCGTCCGCATCTCCCGTACCGTCTCGGCGCTCAGCACCTTGTCGTCGCCCCTCGTCAGGAAGGCGGCGAACCGAGCCAGGTCCCCGGTCGTGGACCAGAGCTGACCGGCGGGAGCCATCCGTCCGAGGTCCTCGACGGGCTCCGCCAGCATCACGTCGGCCCACGGATGCACCGCCCAGCCGCCGGCGTGAGGCGCCTGCGGGCGCGTGGTCGTACGGTTCAGACCCAGCGGCTCCAGCACCTCCCGGCGCAGCACCTCCTCCCAGGGAGCACCGCGCAGTCGCTCGACCAATGCGCCGAGCAAGGTGTAGCCGGGGTTCGAGTAGTGGTGCCGTCGGCCGACCGGATGCAGAAGAGGCTGCTTGCCCAGCACGTCGGCCAGCTCGGGGCGCAAGGAGCCGGGGGTCCGTTCCCACCAGGGCGCGGGGGACTCGGCGGCCAGTCCTCCGGTGTGCGCGAGAAGACCGGCGATCGTGGCCTCCCCCGCTCCCGTGCCCGGCAGATGCTTCTCCAGCCGGTCCCCGAGGTCGAGCAGGCCCTCGTCGCGCAGCCGCAGCACGAGAACGGCGGTGAAGGTTTTGGTGATCGATCCGATCCGGTACTGCACGTTCTCGTCCGGCCCGTGCCCCTCGACCGATGTCCGCGCCCCGTGCCACACGGCCCGTCCGTCCCGCACCACGGCGGCGACGAGCGAGGGCGTACGCCCTTCGCTCTGGGCGACGGCGATCCGGTGCAGCAGGGCGCGGCGAGTGGCGGGAAGCAGTTCTCCCTGAGGTGTCGTCATGCCCCCAGTCCACCGGGCCGCACACCCCGCGTCGAGTCGATTTCCCCTGGCCGGCGGGTCAGGTCTGTGCCATGTCCACGAAGCGCGAGTAGTGGCCCTGGAAGGCGACGGTGATGGTCGCCGTCGGACCGTTTCGGTGCTTGGCCACGATCAGGTCGGCCTCGCCCGCGCGCGGGGACTCCTTCTCGTAGGCGTCCTCACGGTGCAGCAGGATCACCATGTCGGCGTCCTGCTCGATGGAGCCGGACTCACGCAGGTCGGACACCATCGGCTTCTTGTCGGTGCGCTGCTCGGGGCCGCGGTTCAGCTGGGAGAGCGCGATGACGGGAATCTCCAGCTCCTTGGCCAGGAGCTTGAGGTTACGGGACATGTCCGAGACCTCCTGCTGACGGCTCTCGGCGCGCTTGGACCCACCGGACTGCATCAGCTGGAGGTAGTCGATGACCACCAGTTTGAGATCGTTGCGCTGCTTGAGCCGACGGCACTTGGCGCGGATCTCCATCATCGACAGGTTGGGGGAGTCGTCGATGTAGAGCGGCGCGGCCGAGACGTCCGGCATCCGGCGGGCCAGACGCGTCCAGTCGTCGTCCGTCATCGTGCCGGACCGCATGTGGTGCAGGGCGACACGGGCCTCGGCGGACAGCAGTCGCATCGCGATCTCGTTGCGTCCCATTTCGAGCGAGAAGATGACGCTCGGCAGGTTGTTCTTGATGGAGGCGGCCCGCGCGAAGTCCAGCGCGAGCGTCGACTTGCCCATCGCGGGACGCGCGGCGATGACGATCATCTGGCCCGGGTGCAGGCCGTTGGTGAGCGAGTCGAAGTCGGTGAATCCCGTGGGCACGCCGGTCATCTCACCGCTGCGGGAACCGATCGCCTCGATCTCGTCGAGCGCGCCCTCCATGATGTCGCCCAGCGGCAGGTAGTCCTCGCTGGTGCGCTGCTCGGTGACGGCGTAGATCTCGGCCTGGGCGCGGTTGACGATCTCGTCCACGTCGTCGTCGGCCGCGTATCCCATCTGGGTGATCCGGGTGCCGGCCTCCACCAGGCGGCGCAGCACGGCACGCTCGTGCACGATCTCCGCGTAGTAGGCGGCGTTCGCGGCCGTGGGCACGGTCTGGACGAGCGTGTGCAGGTACGAGGCACCGCCGACCTTGTTGATCTCGCCGCGCTTCGTGAGCTCGGCGGCGATCGTGATCGGGTCGGCCGGCTCCCCCTTGGCGTAGATGTCGAGGATCGCCTGGTAGATCGTCTCGTGGGCCGGCTTGTAGAAGTCGTGGCCCTTGAGAATCTCGACGACGTCCGCGATGGCGTCCTTGGAGAGCAGCATGCCGCCGAGAACGGACTGCTCCGCCTCGAGGTCCTGCGGAGGCACCCGCTCGAACGCGGAGGGTCCCGCTCCGTCCCACGCACCGTTGTCCCGGCCGCGCTCGTGCTGGTCGTCACGGCTCCTGGCGCTGTCACCCCGACGGCGGGAAGCGGGCAGACGATCACTGGGACCGCTGTCGGCCCACGGGTCGTCCAAGGGCTCGGAAATGCTCACCGAGCCACCTCCTCCCGTCCGCCGCGCGGACCTCGCCGTGCTCCTCAGTTCTACGGCACGGCACTGACAAATAAGACGCCCAACTCCGGTTCTGAGGCGTCGGTTTTGTGATGGTTCACAAGCCGTCGGACGGAGCAGGCGCCGGACCACCGTAGGCCCGCGGGCACCGTCAGCCAATCTGGTTATCCACAGGCCATGTGGACGACTGGCCAGATGCTGTGGACAACCCCTCCAAAGCTGTGCACGACTCGGTGGACAGCCCTGTGAACAAGCCCTCCCCAACACCTAGGGCACGCCTGTGACCTGCGGTTTCACCATCCACGGGCTGTGCAGAAGAAAAACTTTCCCTGCCGGGCCAAGATCATCAGCAACCGCACACAAGAGCACACCGGATGAGCGGCAAAGTAAGGGTTACTTAGGCTTTGCATCTCTTACCTGTGGACGATTAGATTGGTGCTCATGACACAGGCCCCCGTGCGCTCCCGCACCGCCCGGCGCCGGCACGACCGAGAGATCGTCGCGCTGGCCGTCCCGGCCTTCGGCGCGCTCGTCGCCGAGCCGCTCTTCGTCATGGCCGACAGTGCCATCGTCGGCCATCTCGGTACGGCACAACTCGCCGGACTCGGCCTCGCCTCGGCTCTGCTGACCACAGCCGTCAGCGTGTTCGTCTTCCTCGCCTACGCCACCACGGCGGCCGTCGCCCGGCGCGTCGGGGCAGGTGATCTGCAGTCCGCCATCCGGCAGGGAATGGACGGAATCTGGCTGGCCCTGCTGCTCGGCGCGGCCGTCATCGCCGTCGTCCTGCCCACGGCCCCGTCCCTGGTGGACCTGTTCGGAGCCTCCGAGACCGCCGCTCCGTATGCCGTGACCTATCTGCGGATCTCCTCGCTCGGTATCCCGGCCATGCTCGTCGTGCTCGCCTCGACCGGTGTCCTTCGAGGACTGCAGGACACCCGGACCCCGCTCTACGTGGCCGTCGCGGGCTTCGTCGCCAACGCCGTTCTCAATGTCGCGCTCGTCTACGGGGCCGGCCTCGGCATCGCGGGCTCCGCCTGGGGAACGGTCATCGCCCAGCTCGGTATGGCCGCGGTGTACCTGGGGGTGGTCATCCGTGGAGCACGCCGGCACGGTGCGTCGCTGCGCCCGGACGCCGCCGGTATCCGGGCTTCCGCACAGGCCGGGGTACCGCTGCTCGTCCGCACCCTCTCGCTGCGGGCGATCCTCATGATCGCCACAGCCGTGGCGGCTCGTCTCGGGGACGCCGACATCGCGGCCCATCAGATCATCCTGTCCCTGTGGAGCCTGCTGGCCTTCGCCCTCGACGCGATCGCCATCGCCGGACAGGCCATCATCGGACGCTACCTGGGAGCCGGCGACACCCGAGGTGCCCGGGAAGCCTGCCGCAGGATGGTTGAATGGGGCATCGCGGTCGGATTCCTTCTGGGCCTGCTCGTGGTGCTGGCCCGGCCGGCGTTCTTGCCCCTGTTCACCAGTGACTCCTCCGTCAAGGACACTGCCCTGCCCGCACTGGTGATCGTGGCCCTCTCCCAACCGGTCTGCGGTGTGGTCTTCGTCCTGGACGGAGTGCTGATGGGCGCGGGGGACGGTCCGTACCTCGCCTGGGCGATGCTGCTCACCCTGGCGGTCTTCACCCCCGCCGCCCTCCTCGTCCCGGTCCTCGGTGGCGGTCTCACCGCACTGTGGGGAGCCATGACGTTGATGATGACGATGCGCATGCTGACGCTGTGGTGGCGTACGCGCTCGGGCCACTGGATCGTCACCGGCGCGACGCGCTGACCGTTTCACGTGGAACACGTCGTTTCACGTGAAACTGCGCCCGGCCGCCGGCTCAGCGGCTGTCATGACAATGGGGCCGTACTCCCGACCGGGAGTACGGCCCCATGTCATCGCTTCAGCGAGAGCCAGGCTCAGGCGGAAACAACCTCGAGGCTGACCTTGGCGGCAACCTCGGGGTGCAGACGCACGGACGTCTCGTGAGCGCCCAGGGTCTTGATCGGCGAGCCGAGCTCGATGCGGCGCTTGTCGACCTCGGGACCACCGGCGGCCTTGATCGCCGAAGCGACGTCGGCCGGGGTGACGGAACCGAAGAGACGACCGGCGTCGCCGGAGCGGACGGCCAGGCGGACCTTGACACCCTCGAGCTGGGCCTTCACCTGGTTGGCCTGCTCGATGGTCTGGATCTCGTGGATCTTGCGAGCGCGACGGATCTGCTCGACGTCCTTCTCGCCGCCCTTGGTCCAGCGGATGGCGAACTTCCGCGGGATCAGGTAGTTGCGAGCGTAGCCGTCCTTGACGTCCACGACGTCGCCCGCGGCACCGAGGCCGGAGACCTCGTGGGTGAGGATGATCTTCATGAGTCGGTCACCCTTCCCTTATCGCGCGGTGGACGTGTAGGGCAGCAGCGCCATCTCACGGCTGTTCTTGACGGCCGTGGCGACGTCACGCTGGTGCTGCGTGCAGTTGCCGGTCACGCGGCGGGCACGGATCTTGCCGCGGTCGGAAATGAACTTCCGCAGCATGTTCGTGTCCTTGTAGTCCACGTACGTGACCTTGTCCTTGCAGAAAGCGCAGACCTTCTTCTTCGGCTTGCGCACAGGCGGCTTAGCCATGATGTTTCTCCTGTGTGATCAAGAAGTGTGGGTGGAGCCCGCCCTAGAAGGGGGGCTCGTCCGAGTAGCCGCCACCGCCGCCGGAGCCACCGCCCCAGCCACCGCCGCCGCCGCCCTGGTTGCCACCGGCGGGAGCGCCCGTGGCCCACGGGTCGTCGGCGGGAGCGCCGCCGCCCTGCTGGCCACCGCCGGGGCCGCCGCCCCAGCCGCCGCCACCCTGGCCCTGGCCCTGGCCGCCACCGCCGTAGCCACCCTGGCCACCGCGGCCCGAGGTCTTGGTGACCTTGGCCGTGGCGCTGCGCAGGCTGGCACCGACTTCGTCGACGTCCAGCTCGTAGACCGTGCGCTTGACGCCCTCACGGTCCTCGTAGGACCGCTGCTTCAGCCGGCCCTGCACGATGACGCGCATGCCTCGCTGGAGCGACTCGGCGACGTTCTCCGCCGCCTGGCGCCAGACCGAGCAGGTCAGGAAGAGGCTCTCGCCGTCCTTCCACTCGTTCGTCTGGCGGTCGAAGGTGCGGGGGGTCGACGCGACACGGAACTTCGCGACGGCCGCACCGGACGGGGTGAAGCGCAGCTCGGGGTCGTCGACAAGATTGCCGATGACCGTGATGACGGTCTCGCCTGCCATGGGGGAACCTCTCGGCGGGTTTGCTGCTGGCTGCTTGTGCTGCTACTCGAATCCCGGATTCAGCTGAGCGGAAGGCTCAGTGCATCTCGGGACGGAGGACCTTGGTCCGGAGGACCGACTCGTTCAGGTTCATCTGGCGGTCGAGCTCCTTGACGACCGCAGGCTCGGCCTGCAGGTCGATGACCGAGTAGATGCCCTCGGGCTTCTTCTTGATCTCGTACGAGAGACGACGACGGCCCCAGGTGTCGACCTTCTCGACCTTTCCGCCGCCGTCACGGACGACAGAGAGGAAGTTCTCGATCAGCGGGGAGACAGCACGCTCCTCGAGATCGGGGTCGAGGATGACCATCACCTCGTAGTGACGCATGTGGAACCCACCTCCTTTGGACTCAGCGGCCACGGTCGTTCCGTGGCAGGAGGGTTGCGATGCGTTGGCACCGGCATCAGCGAGTAAACCAGGCCCCACTGACAATCGGCCTCCTCCGAGGAGGTGGCCGGCCGGGGTCTGGCAGCAGACACCAGTGCAGAAGGTACAGAGTACCTGGCCCATGGCTTGCGGTTGAAATCCGGTCGCGAGGGGACCCAATCTGTACACAACGGACGTGCAGGGCGAAGACGGACCGCCTTCGGCTGGAGGTTCCCCATGGCACAGATCACGCGACCCGCCAAACCCAGGACCGGCCTGCTGGCCACGGACGGCAAACGGCACCCGCTCCAGGACACGCTGATGGCCGTGACCCTGGTGCTCGGCGTCATCTCCCTCGTCACCGCGGGCTTCCCGGGACTGCATCTCCTGACCTCCTGGGCCGGACTGGCCGGTGTCCTGACCGGCGGGTACGGCCAGTTCATCTCCGTGACGACCCGAGAGCGCTTCGGCCTGGTGCTGGGTATCGGCGCTTCCGCGGTCGGCCTCTACTTCGGCATGGCCCACGGCGGGCTGTTCGGCTCCTTCGGGGGGTTCGTCGGCGGCTGATCCACGGACCGCGCCGGCCCGCGGGACGGCGCGGTCCCCCAGTACGCCGGACGGGGCGCTCACAGGGCGCAGTAGGCTTCGCGCGAGAGCCGGAGCCCCTGAACCCATGGGGACACACCAGCCCGAGGAGCGCCCCGAATGAGCCTGACCCTGAGGACCATCAGCCGCGAGCAGCATCTGGCCTACATCCAGAGCCTGCCGGCGGCGAGTCACATGCAGGTCCCGGCCTGGGCGGACGTAAAGGCGGAATGGCGCTCGGAGAACCTCGGCTGGTTCGACGACCGGACGGGTCAGCTCGTCGGCGTGGGCCTGGTGCTGTACCGGCAGCTGCCCAAGATCAAGCGGTACCTCGCGTATCTTCCCGAGGGCCCGGTCATCAACTGGTACGCGCCCAACCTCCAGGAATGGATGGAGCCCATGCTGGCGCACCTGAAGCAGCAGGGCGCCTTCTCGGTGAAGATGGGCCCGCCGGTGATCATCCGGCGCTGGGACGCCGCGTCGATCAAGAAGGGCATCCAGGACCCCGACGTCAAGCGGCTGCGCGACATAGAGGCCGACCACATCGAGCCGCGTGCCTTCGAGGTGGCCGACAAGCTGCGCCGCATGGGCTGGCAGCAGGGCGAGGACGGCGGCGCGGGCTTCGGTGACGTACAGCCCCGCTACGTCTTCCAGGTGCCGCTGGCCAACCGGTCCCTCGAAGAGGTCCACAAGAACTTCAACCAGCTGTGGCGCCGCAACATCAAGAAGGCCGAGAAGGCCGGCGTCGAGGTCGTCCAGGGCGGTTACCACGACCTCGAGGAATGGCAGCGCCTGTACGAGATCACGGCCGTGCGCGACCACTTCCGGCCGCGGCCGCTGTCGTACTTCCAGCGCATGTGGGCGGCCCTCAACAACGAGGACCCCAACCGCATGCGGCTGTACTTCGCCCGGCACAACGGCGTGAACCTGTCCGCAGCGACGATGCTGGTCGTCGGCGGGCACGTCTGGTACTCGTACGGCGCCTCCGACAACATCGGCCGCGAGGTCCGGCCCTCGAACGCGATGCAGTGGGCGATGCTGCGGGACGCCTACGCCCTCGGCGCCACCGTGTACGACCTGCGCGGCATCTCGGACTCCCTGGACGAGAGCGACCACCTCTTCGGCCTGATCCAGTTCAAGGTCGGCACGGGCGGGCAGGCGGCGGAATACCTCGGGGAGTGGGACTTCCCGCTGAACAAGCTGCTGCACAAGGCGCTCGACATCTACATGTCGCGCCGCTGACCCACACCCCCCGCTCCAGTAGCGTCGGGGGCGGCTCCACAGCTCCGACGCGTTCCCTCACCTCTGACACACCGCAGCCACCAGAAAGGTTCCAGGTCCGGCCATGGCGCTCACGCTCTACGTCGACACCGCGCGCTGGCGGGCGCACCACAAGCACGTGCAGGAGCAGTTCCCCGGGCTCGTCCCGGTCTGCAAGGGCAACGGCTACGGCTTCGGACACGAACGGCTGGCTGAGGAGGCCACGCGCCTCGGTTCCGACGTCCTCGCCGTGGGCACGACCTACGAGGCCGCCCGGATCAAGGACTTCTTCGGCGGCGATCTGCTGGTGCTGACGCCGTACCGGCGTGGCGAGGAGCCCGTGCCGCTGCCGGACCGGGTCGTGCGCTCCGTCTCCTCCATCGACGGCGTGTACGGCCTGGTGGGCGCGCGGGTGGTCATCGAGGTGATGTCCTCGATGAAGCGGCACGGCATCAGCGAGCAGGACCTGCCGCAGCTGCACGCCGCCATAGAGAACGTTCGGCTGGAGGGCTTCGCCATCCATCTGCCGCTGGACCGCACCGACGGCTCGGACGCCGTCGAGGAGGTCATCGGGTGGATGGACCGGCTGCGTGCGGCCCGTCTGCCTCTGCACACGATGTTCGTCAGCCACCTCAAGGCCGACGAACTCGCCCGCCTCCAGCAGCAGTTCCCGCAGACCAGGTTCCGCGCGCGCATCGGGACGCGGCTGTGGCTGGGTGACCACGAGGCCACCGAGTACCGCGGCGCCGTGCTGGACGTCACCCGCGTGGCCAAGGGGGAGCGCTTTGGCTACCGGCAGCAGAAGGCGGCCTCCGACGGCTTCCTGGTGGTCGTTGCGGGCGGTACCTCCCACGGCGTGGGTCTGGAGGCGCCGAAGGCGCTGCACGGTGTCATGCCGCGCGCCAAGGGCGTCGCCCGAGCGGGCCTGGCCACGGTCAACCGGAACCTGTCGCCGTTCGTCTGGGGCGGCAAACAGCGCTGGTTCGCGGAACCGCCGCACATGCAGGTGTCGATCCTCTTCGTGCCCTCGGACGCACCGGAGCCGAAGGTCGGTGACGAGCTGGTGGCACATCTGCGCCACACCACCACGCAGTTCGACCGCATCGTCGACCGCTGACGGTCGCGGAGCCGGAGCCCCGGAGAACCCCGGAAGGGCCGTACACGGTTGCCCGTGTACGGCCCTTCTCACGTCCGGAGACCCGTCGGCGGGTGCTCGCCGCTCCGGTTCGCTCAGAGCGAACCCCCCGGCTGCCGCCCGGCGCCCCATTCCACCAGGGAGCCCTCGAGGTGATCCGTGGGCTGTGGCGCACGCGCCGCGGGACCGAGGACGAAGACGTCCTCGGCGCCGTCCAGCACACCGCCCGAGGGATCGTCGTCGCCGGTCCGCCGGACCGGGTCCCGGTCGGGCAGGAGGATGTCGCGGACGACCATGACGCACAGGTACAGCGTCCCCAGCAGATGGATGCCGATGGTCCAGTGGTAGCCGTCCGTCGGCAGGCCCTTGTGGGCGTCTCCGCTGGTGGTGTAGGCGAGGTACATCCAGATGCCCAGGAAGTAGGCCACCTCGCAGGCCTGCCAGATCAGGAAGTCCCGCCACTTCGGCCGGGCCAGCGCGGCGAGCGGCACGAGCCACAGGACGTACTGCGGCGAGTAGACCTTGTTGGTGAGGACGAACGCCGCGACGATGAGGAAGGCGAGCTGGACGAACCTCGGACGGCGCGGGGCCGTCAGCGCGAGCGCCGCGATGGCGCCGCAGCACAGCAGCATCAGGAGCATGGCCAGCGTGTTGACGGTCTCGGTGCTGGGCGGGTCGTCCGTGTTCTGGACGATGATCAGCCAGAAGGACCCGAAGTCGACGCCGCGTTCCTGGCTGAACCGGTAGAACTTCGACCAGCCGTCGAACGCGAAGAGCATCACCGGCAGGTTCACCAGGAGCCAGGCGCCGGCCGCTCCACCCAGAGCCTTGCCGAACTCCCGCCACTTGCCCGCACGCCAGCAGAGCACCAGCAACGGACCGAGGATGAGGAAGGGGTAGAGCTTGGCGGCCGTGGCCAGGCCCAGCAGCACACCGAAGGCCACGGCACGCCCCCGCGACCACATCAGGATCGCGGCGGTCGTCAGGGCGACGGCCAGCAGGTCCCAGTTGACGGTCGCGGTGAGCGCGAGAGCGGGCGCCAGCGCGACCAGCAGGCCGTCCCAGGGGCGCCTGGTGTGCATGCGGGTGACGCAGACGGCGATGACGGCCGCGCACACCATGAGCATCCCGGCGTTGACCATCCAGTACCACTGTTCCTGGTCCTGGACGGAGCCGCTGCCCGGGGTGAGCCAGGACGCCACTTCCATGAACAAGCCGGTCAGCACCGGGTACTCGAGGTACTCCATGTCGCCGGGGAGCTTGTCGAAGTAGGGCACGAGCCCGTCGACGAACCCACGGCCCTGGTAGAGGTGCGGGATGTCCGAGTAGCAGGCATGCGTGTATTGGGAGCTGGCACCGAAGAACCAGGCGCCGTTGTAGCAGGGCGCCTTCTGGACCAGGCCGAGGGCGAACATGCCGATCGCCACGAGCGCGATCACGCGCACCGGGGTCCACCAGGACGTCCCGAGCAGGGCACGCCGGCCGAGAGGGCCGCCGATCAGCTCACTGCCTGCCGCGGCGACCGCGTCCTCCCTGCTCGGCGGCACCCGATCCGGTTCGTGCACGCTCGGTGGCGTCGATTCTGCACTGGGCATGGGGCACATCCTGCCGTACGCGCCTGGGAAAACGGCGGGGCCGCCGCACCCCGACGGGTGCGGCGGCCCCTGTTTCACGTGAAACAAGCGGGTGTTTCACGTGAAACACGCACACCGGGCATACAGGCGGCTATCCGCTGGAACCCCAGATGGTGCCACCACCGGGCCCATTGTTGCCGGGGTCGCCCTCCGTCGCACTCGTCGAGGGCGAGGGCGACGGACTTCCGTCCCCGCCGGCGGTGTCATTGCCGCCGTTCTTGTTGCCGTTGTTGTCCCCGTTCTCGCACTGCCAGTCGAAGACGCCACAGGTGTCAGTCGGCGTGGGCGACGGACTGGTCGGAGTCTGGCTCGGCGTCGGGCTCGGTGACGGGCTCGGCTTCTCCGTCTTGGAGGGCGTCGGAGACGGGCTCGGCGGCGGAGTGGCGTTGATGACCTCACCGATGGGTTCCGGAGTCGGGAACTTCTTCGCAGGCTGGCCCTTCAGGGCCTGCTCCATGTAGTCGTGCCAGATCTCCGACGGGAACGACGCACCGTGGATCTTGTCCTGGTCGCCCGTTCCGTACATCTCCAGGAACGTGCGGTTCTTGATGGACTCGTCGTCCGGGTAGCGGAACATGCTGATCGCGGTCGACAGCTGCGGGGTGTACCCGACGAACCAGGCCGACTTGTTGCCGTCCGTGGTACCGGTCTTGCCCGCCACCTCACGGCCCGGCAATTGGGCGTTGGAACCCGTGCCGTCCTCGACGACGGTCTTCAGGACGTCGGTGACGTTGTCCGCGACCTTCGCGGTGAAGGCCTGCTCGACCTTCGCCTTGTCTTCGTGCGAGTAGATCTGCTCGCCCTCCCGCACCACCTTCGTGACGGAGAAGGGAGCACGCTGCTTCCCGCTGGCCGCGAAGGTGGCGTAGGAACCCGCCATGCGGATCGCGCTGGGGTCCGAGACACCGATGGAGAACGACGGGTAATTGGTGCCCGTCAGACTGTCCTCCAGGAGGCCGGCGCTGACCGCGGCCTCCTTCACCTTGTCCAGACCGACGTCCATTCCGAGCTGCACATAGGCGGAGTTCACCGACTCCCGCATGGCCTCGCGCAGGTCGATCTTGTAGTCCGGCGGATCACCGAGCGAGTCCTTGCCGTCGTTCTCCTGGCGCCACTGCTCGCCCTTCTCGTTCGTCCAGATCGTCCCGTCGTAGTTCTTGATCTTGAGGTCGTTCTGGCCGCTGTAAAGGCTCTTCGGGGAGACGACCGTGCGCTCGTCCTGGGGCTGGTCCTCGGGGCCGTCGGGATCGCGTACGCCCCACTTCATCGCCGCCGCGAGCACGAACGGCTTGAACGTCGAACCGACCTGCGCACCGGTCACGTCGGCGTTGTTGGTGAAGTGCTTGGTCGCGTCGGCGCCGCCGTAGATGGCTTCGATGGCACCCGTCCCCGGGTTCACGGACGCCCCGCCGAACTGCACGTGGGTGTCGGTCTTGGGACGCTTCTCGGGCTTGATGTTCGCCTTGTAGACCTTCGTGACCGCGGCTTCGAGGTCCTGGACCTTCTTCTTGTCGAAGGTCGTGTGGATCTCGTACCCGCCCTGGTCCAGCTGGTCCCGCGTCGCGACGCCTTCCTTGATCAGGGACGCCCTGGCGAGGTCGACGAGGTAGCCGATCTGGCCGCCCAGCTGGGTGTTCGACCGCGGGTTCTGCACCGTCGGGAGCTCGGTGTACTTGGCGCGCTCCGCCTGTGCCAGGTGCCCGTACTCGACCATCTTGTCGAGGGTGTCCTGCATCTGCGTGAACGCGCGCTTCCTGTTGGCCGCGGGGGTGGCGGCCGGGTCGATCGACGTGGCACCCGCGGGGTCGTAGTAGGTGGCGCCCTTGAGGACGGCCGACAGCAGAGCGCACTCGCCGGGACTCAGGTCGACGGCGTCCTTGTTGAAGTACGCCCGCGCCGCGGCCTGGATGCCATAGGCCCCGCGGCCGTAGTAGGCGGAGTTCAGGTAGCCCTCGAGGATCTCGTCCTTGTCGACCTCGGCACCCACCTTGACCGAGACCAGGATCTCCCTGACCTTCCGGGACACCGTCTGCGACTGGTCCTCCAGCATCGCGTTCTTGACGTACTGCTGGGTGATGGTCGATCCACCCTGCGTCTCGCCGCCCCGGGCCATGTTGAACACGGCACGGGCGATGCCCTTGGGGTCGATGCCGCTGTCGGAGTAGAACGTCTTGTTCTCCTGGGAGATGACGGCGTTCTGCATCGCCTTGGGGATCTGGGAGAGCTTGATCACCTGGCGGTTGCGCTCACCACCGGTGGCGACCATCACCTCGCCGTTGGCCCAGTAGTACACGTTGTTCTGCGCCTTCGCCGTCTTGGCGACGTCGGGGATGCCGACCATGGCGTACGCGATGCCCGCGGCGGCCACCAGGCCGCCGAAGAACGCGATGCAGAGACCCGATACGAGCTTCCAGGACGGCACCCAGCGCTGCCATCCGTCCCGGTCGCCCCGCGGGTAGTCGATCAGCCGCTTCTTGCCCGAAGCGGTCACCCGGCCTCGTCCAGGACCACTCGCGGCGCCACCGGCCCGCCGACCGCCGCGGGCCGGCTCGGCCGCCCTGCGGCGACCGCCTCCGTTCCGTTGTGCCGCGCGCCGGGCCTCGGCACGGCCCCCGTAGGGACGCTCCTCGTCCTCCGGACCGTACGAGCCGGACGGAGACCCTGTGGCGCCTCGCGGTGCCGCGCGGCGGCCGGAGGACGAGCCGGACTGACCGCGTCGGGCCGCGGCACGTCCGCCTCCCTGCGGCTGCGGCGGTTTGCGACGGTGCTCGCTCATCGAACGACTACTCCTCGGGCAGGCGCACCTTTGCGCGCCTGGAAAAGGCGGCTGGTTTCCGGTCCCCCCGAAGTACGGATGCGGCCCCTACCGCATTCACCCGTACTGCACCGGGGACGAGGACGCCCCCACGCGTCACACGGTTCCCGGCAGTCTGCATGGCGCACAGACTACGCACCGCCAAAACCCCCGAGCTCCGAAGTTCACCTCAAATCAGGCAACTTGCTCACGATGAATCACCGATGTGATCCCGTTCACCAGTACACCTCTTGTCGCATGCGGAAGGTCGTTCTATCGTCGTGATGTATCGAGCCGATACATCAGCGCGGCATAAGGACGAGAGGAGGCGACGATGAGCCGGCGTTCCGGCATCCTCGAGTTCGCCGTACTCGGCCTGCTCCGCGAATCCCCGATGCACGGCTACGAGCTGCGCAAGCGGCTCAACACGTCACTGGGTGTGTTCCGGGCCTTCAGCTACGGGACGCTGTACCCCTGCCTCAAGACGCTGGTCGCGAACGGCTGGTTGATCGAGGAACCGGGGAACATCGGCGAGGCCGCCGCCTCCCTCACCGGGCGTCGCGCCAAGATCGTCTACCGGCTGACGGCCGACGGTAAGGACCACTTCGAGCAGCTCCTCTCGCAGACCGGCCCCGACGCGTACGAGGACGAGACCTTCGCCGCTCGCTTCGCGTTCTTCGGGCAGACGTCGCGCGACGTGCGCATGCGCGTGCTCGAGGGGCGGCGCAGTCGGCTGGAGGAGCGCCTGGAGAAGATGCGGGCCTCCCTGGCCCGCACCCGGGAGCGCCTCGACGACTACACGCTTGAGCTCCAGCGCCACGGAATGGAGTCCGTGGAGCGCGAAGTGCGCTGGCTGAACGAGCTCATCGAGAGCGAGCGGGCGGGGCGGGACCTGCGGGGTCCCGCCGCCGAGGGGACCGCTCAACAGGACACGACATCTGGAGCGACGGGCGGCCTGCCCCGGTCCGGGGACGACCCCCGGCCGGATACGCCCGGCGACACCGCCACGTGAGCGCCCAGTCAGGGCCTCACTCGTACACACAGGGAGCAACCGGAATGGGTTCGGTTCGCGTAGCCATCGTCGGCGTGGGCAACTGCGCCGCATCGCTGGTGCAGGGCGTCGAGTACTACAAGGACGCCGACCCGGCGTCCAAGGTCCCGGGCCTGATGCACGTCCAGTTCGGCGCCTACCACGTCCGTGACATCGAGTTCGTCGCCGCCTTCGACGTGGACGCCAAGAAGGTCGGCCTGGACCTCGCGGACGCCATCGGCGCCTCCGAGAACAACACCATCAAGATCTGCGACGTCCCGAACAGCGGCGTCCAGGTCCAGCGCGGTCACACGCTCGACGGTCTCGGCAAGTACTACCGGGAGACCATCGAGGAGTCCGCCGAGGCCCCGGTCGACGTCGTCCAGATCCTCAAGGACAAGCAGGTCGACGTCCTCGTCTGCTACCTGCCCGTCGGCTCCGAGGACGCGGCGAAGTACTACGCCCAGTGCGCCATCGACGCGAAGGTCGCCTTCGTCAACGCCCTCCCGGTCTTCATCGCCGGCACCAAGGAGTGGGCGGACAAGTTCACCGAGGCCGGCGTGCCGATCGTCGGTGACGACATCAAGTCGCAGGTCGGCGCCACCATCACGCACCGCGTCATGGCGAAGCTGTTCGAGGACCGGGGCGTCGTCCTGGACCGCACGATGCAGCTGAACGTCGGCGGCAACATGGACTTCAAGAACATGCTCGAGCGCGACCGCCTCGAGTCCAAGAAGATCTCCAAGACGCAGGCCGTCACCTCCCAGATCCCTGACCGGGACCTCGGCGAGAAGAACGTCCACATCGGTCCGTCCGACTACGTGGCCTGGCTGGACGACCGCAAGTGGGCCTACGTGCGCCTCGAGGGCCGCGCGTTCGGCGACGTCCCGCTGAACCTGGAGTACAAGCTCGAGGTCTGGGACTCCCCGAACTCGGCCGGTGTCATCATCGACGCCCTGCGCGCCGCGAAGATCGCCAAGGACCGCGGCATCGGCGGCCCGATCCTGTCGGCGTCGAGCTACTTCATGAAGTCCCCGCCGGTCCAGTACTTCGACGACCAGGCCCGCGAGAACGTCGAGAAGTTCATCAAGGGCGAGGTCGAGCGCTGACCGCGCCCGACTGAAGTCCGCTGAAGGTCCCTGGGTCGCACGACCCGGGGACCTTCGCGTATGTGAGGCTGTGCCCCATGGCCGTCGTCCGTGACCTGCGCGTCCTGCTGCGTCTGAAGGGGTTCCGGCGCCTGCTCGCCGTACGTCTGCTCTCCCAGGGCGCCGACGGCGTCTACCAGGTCGCGCTCGCCACCTACGTCGTCTTCTCGCCGGAGAAGCAGACCTCGGCCGCCGCGATCGCCTCCGCGATGGCCGTCCTGCTGCTCCCGTACTCCCTGGTGGGCCCCTTCGCCGGGGTACTCCTGGACCGTTGGCGCCGCCGCCAGGTCTTTCTGTACGGCAACCTGCTGCGCGCCCTGCTCGCCTCGGCGACCGCGGTGCTGATGGTCGCCTCCGTCCCGGACTGGCTCTTCTACGTCTCCGCCCTGTGCGTCACCGCCGTCAACCGCTTCGTCCTCGCGGGCCTGTCCGCGGCGCTGCCGCGCGTGGTCGACGCCGAGCGCCTGGTGATCGCGAACTCCCTCTCCCCGACCGCGGGCACCCTGGCGGCGACGGCCGGCGGCGGTCTCGCCTTCGTCGTGCGCCTCGTGGTCGCCGACTCCGACGCCGCCGTGGTGCTGCTCGGCGCCGCCCTGTACCTGTGCGGCGCGCTCGCGTCGCTGCGGATGGCGGTGGAGCTGCTGGGTCCCGACCGTGCACTGGTGCACCCCCGGCTGGCGTCCGCGCTCGCCGGCACGGCCCGGGACCTGGCGGCCGCCGTGCACCACCTCCTCGCGCCCACACGCCGGCGGGCGGCCTGGTCGCTCGTCGCCATGGCCCTGATGCGGTTCTGCTACGGCGCCCTGCTCGTCTTCCTGCTGATGCTGTGCCGGTACGCCCTCACGTCGGACACGGACGAGGGCCTCGCGCTGCTGGGACTGGTTTTGGGAGTCTCCGGCACCGGGTTCTTCGCCGCGGCGGTGATCACACCCTGGGCGGCCGGGCGACTCGGCACCGGCCGCTGGATGGCCGTGTGCGCGGGGGCCGCCGCGGTGCTGGTCCCGGCTCTCGGGCTGCCGTTCGCCACCGCGCCCCTGCTCGCCGCGGCGTTCGTCCTGGGGCTGACGACCCAGGGTTCGAAGATCGCGACCGACACGATCGTGCAGTCATCGGTCGACGACGCCTTCCGTGGCCGGATCTTCTCCGTTTACGACGTGCTGTTCAACGTCGCCTTCGTCGGTGCCGCCGCGGTGGCCGCGCTGATGCTGCCGCCTGACGGGCGATCGGTGCAACTGGTCGTCACCGTCGCCGCTGTCTACGGAGCAGTTGCGGTGACTATGGCCCGTTTTGACGCCCAGTAAGTGTCACATCAATGCCACAGAGCTCCACCGGACTACGGAGTTGTCAGCGCGGCCCGGTAACTTACGTGCGTCTTACTCGCGCCAAGTTCGCGTCATGCACCCATGTTTAGGGGGACCCCCAATGACCACTCCGCCGCCCCAAGGCAACCCGTTCGCGCAGGGACAGCCGCAGGCCCCGCAGCAACCCCAGGGCCAGAACCCCTACGCGCAGGGACAGCCGGGCTTCCCGCAGCAGCCCGGTCAGCCCGGCTTCCCCCAGCAGGGTGCACCGTACGCGCCGGTCCCGCCGCAGCCGGCCCAGCGCAAGGTCAGCTTCAAGACCATCAAGAACATCGTCATCGCGGTGATCGTCATCGGCGTGGCCGTCGGCGGTTACATAGCCAGCCGCGACGACGCCAACACGGCGGCCGTCGGTGACTGCATGCACCGCGGCAGCACCGACGACAACGACCCGGACCTCGAGGTCGTCGACTGCGCGGACTCGAAGGCCCAGTACGAGGTGCTGGCCAAGATCGAGGGCTCGTTCCTCACCGACACGATGGCGCAGAGCAAGTGCGAGGCCGCGGCCAAGGACTTCCAGTACGTCTACACCGAGAGCGGTGACGGCAAGGACTTCCTGCTCTGCCTGAAGGACTACAAGAAGTAGGGCAGCCACGTCGTCCGCGACGAAGGGGGCGGTGTTTCACGTGAAACACCGCCCCCTTCGTCTGCTCGCGTCACGTTTCACGTGAAACATGACGCGGGCCCGCGCTCAGCCTTCCTGGTCGGCCCACCACTTCTTGAGAGCCGCCACCGCGGCCTCGTGCCCCATGGGCCCGTTCTCCAGGCGAAGCTCCAGCAGGTACTTGTACGCCTGACCGACGACCGGCCCCGGCCGGACACCCAGGATCTCCATGACCTGGTTGCCGTCCAGGTCCGGACGGATGGCGTCCAGCTCCTCCTGCTCCTGGAGCTTCGCGATCCGCTCCTCCAGCCCGTCGTACGCCCGCGAGAGCGCGGCAGCCTTGCGCTTGTTGCGGGTCGTGCAGTCCGAGCGGGTCAGCTTGTGAAGGCGGTCGAGCAGCGGGCCGGCGTCCCGGACATAGCGGCGGACCGCCGAGTCCGTCCACTCGCCCGTGCCGTAACCGTGGAAGCGCAGGTGCAGCTCGACCAGGCGTGAGACGTCCCTCACCAGGTCGTTGGAGTACTTGAGCGCGGTCATACGCTTCTTCGTCATCTTGGCCCCCACCACTTCGTGGTGGTGGAACGAGACCCGGCCGTCCGTCTCGAACCGGCGCGTACGCGGCTTGCCGATGTCGTGCAGCAGGGCGGCCAGACGGAGAACCAGGTCGGGGCCCTCTGTCTCCAGGGCCATCGCCTGCTCCAGGACGATGAGCGTGTGGTCGTAGACGTCCTTGTGCCGGTGGTGCTCGTCCCTCTCCAGACGCAGGGCGGGCAGCTCGGGCAGGACATGCTCGGCGATGCCGGTGTCCACGAGCAGGGTCAGTCCCTGGCGGGGATGAGCGGAGAGGACGAGCTTGTTCAGCTCGTCCCGCACCCGCTCGGCGGAGACGATCTCGATCCGCCCGGCCATGTCCGTCATGGCCGTGACGACCTCGGGGGCCACCGTGAAGTCGAGCTGGGCCGCGAAGCGCGCGGCCCGCATCATCCGGAGCGGGTCGTCCGAGAACGACTCCTCGGGAGTGCCGGGAGTCCGCAGCACACGGGCCGCGAGGTCGGCGAGCCCGCCGTGCGGGTCGATGAACTTCTTCTCCGGGAGCGCCACGGCCATGGCGTTCACGGTGAAGTCCCGCCGGACGAGATCCTCCTCGATGGAGTCGCCGTACGACACCTCCGGCTTGCGCGACGTACGGTCGTACGCCTCCGAGCGGTAGGTGGTGACCTCGATCTGGAAGCCGTCCTTCTGCGCTCCGACCGTGCCGAACGCGATGCCGACCTCCCAGACGGCGTCCGCCCACGGCCGCACGATCTTCAGGACGTCCTGCGGCCGGGCATCGGTCGTGAAGTCCAGGTCGTTGCCGAGGCGGCCGAGCAACGCGTCCCGGACCGAGCCGCCGACCAGGGCGAGAGAGAACCCGGCCTCCTGGAAGCGGCGGGCGAGGTCGTCGGCGACAGGCGCCACCCGCAACGGTTCGCTCACCGCGCGAGGCTGCGCCTGACTCATGGCACTGGGGTTGACTTCGTTGGCGTTCGGCACAACAGGACAGGGTACGTGGCCTCGGCGGACGAGGTCGCCTCCCTCGTCCGTGCCCCCGGACACGCCCTTTGCCGGCTCACCCCTCATCTATAGAGGTACATACGGGGGCAGCCCGTGTCGCGGCCGATCTTGTGGCGTACTCCGCGGCACTTCCCCTCGGCGCGCATCGTTACCATGCGGGGACGCACATTCCGACGACCACTGACACGACGAGGGACGGGCGAGCGCGTGGCCGAGGCGGCAGACTTCCAGGGGACCAGTCCCTCACCTGCCCGCCGGTGGCTCCGGCGCACCGCGGCACTGCTCGCCGGCGCGCCCCTGCTGGCCGGCGTGCTCCAGCTGCCCGCCGGCTCCGCGTACGCCGACGGACAGGAGACGGCCCGGGCCGATTCGGACTCCGGATCGGTGGCCGTCGCCGTCGACTCGCTCACCCCGTCCGCCCCGACCGACGGGGACACGGTGACCGTGTCCGGCACCGTGACCAACCACGGCAAGCAGCCGGTCACCAAGGCCCATGTCGGACTGCGGGTGGGACCCGAGATCAACACCCGCTCGTCCGTCGACACGATCGCCAAGGACGGCACCGATCTCTCGGGATCCGTCCCTCCGGAGATCGACGACAAGTACACGACGAAGTTCGCCGAGCTCGCCCCCGGCGTCGCGGAGCACTTCAACATCTCCGTCCCGGTCGACGACCTGGACCTCGGCGAGGACGGCGTCTACGAATTCGCCGTCTCGCTCTCCGGGCAGACCTCGGCCCAGCCGTGGGAGCAGCTCCTCGGCATCCAGCGCACCTTCCTGCCCTGGAAGCCCGACGCGACCGGCCAGAAGACGAAGACGACGTATCTCTGGCCCCTCGTCTCGCGCACCCACATGGCGGCCGAGACGGGTCCCAACGAGGAACAGACGCCCGTCTTCCTGAACGACGACCTGGCCGAGGAGATCTCTCCCGGAGGCCGCCTGAACCAGATGGTCACGCTGGGCAAGGACCTCGACGTCACCTGGGTGGTCGACCCCGACCTGCTCGCCTCCGTCGACGCGATGACGGGCAGCTACCGGGTCCGCAACGGGGACGACACCGTCCGCGGCACCGATCAGGCGGTCGCCAAGCAGTGGCTCGCAGACCTCCAGGACGCGGTGGCCGACAAGGAGGTCGTCGCACTGCCCTTCGCCGATCCCGACCTCGCCTCGCTGGCCCACAACGGCACGAACATCGCCGGGTCACTGAGCCAGCTGAAGGAAGCCACGGACGTCGTCGACAACACGGTCACGCCGATCCTCCACGTGAAACCGAGCAAGGACTTCGCCTGGCCCGTGGAGGGCGCGGTCGACCGGTCGATCGTCAAGGTCGCCACCTCGGCGGGCGCCGACAAGGTGATCGCCCGCAGCGACAGCCTCCAGGAGACCAACGGCCTGCCGTACACCCCCTCGGCCGCCCGCCCCATCGGCGGCGGGATCACCGCCGTCGTCGCGGACGCCCGGCTGTCCACGGCTTTCGAGGGCGACCTCACGAAGGCGTCCTCGTCCACCCTCGCGGTGCAGCGGTTCCTCGCCCAGAGCCTGGCGCTGGGGCTCCAGACCGGCAAGCAGCGCAGCATCGTCGTCGCCCCGCAGCGCACGCCCTCCGGCAGCCAGGCCCGCGCGATGGCCGAGGCGCTGAGAGCACTCCAGGACGGCACCTGGTCGCAGTTCCAGAAGCTGTCGGAGGCCGCCACGGCCAAGCCCGACCCCGACGCCACCACCAAGGTGCCGGGCACCTCCTCGTACCCCTCCGCCCTGCGCAAGAGGGAGCTGCCGCGGTCGGCGTTCACGCAGATCGCGCAGACCCAGGACAAGCTCGACAACTTCAAGGTCGTGCTGTCGGACCCGTCCCGGGTGGTGACGCCCTTCGGACGGGCCCTGAACCGGGAGATGTCCGCGTCCTGGCGGGGCCGGGCCGCCGAGGCCGGGTCGTTCCGCGCCGGCGTGAGGGCGTACCTCGACGGGCTGACCGGGCGGGTCAGACTGATCGACAAGTCGGAGACGAAGCTGTCGGGCCGCAGCGCCACGATCCCCGTGACGGTGCAGAACAACCTGGTGCAGGACGTCGGCCCCCTGGTGCTGCGGCTCACCTCGACGAACCCGACGCGCCTCGAGATCGACGGCGCGGCCTACCAGGAGCGGCCGGTCTCCGTCTCCGGAGGCCACAGCCAGTCGGTGAAGTTCACCACGTCCGCCAACGCCAACGGCCGGGCCACGGTGATCGCCCAGCTGTACACGACGGACGGGCGGCCGTACGGCCAAGCCGTCACCTTCGACGTGAAGGTCACCGAGATCACGGCCACGGTGATGCTGGTCATCGGCGGCGGCGTCCTGCTCCTCGTGCTCGCCGGTTTCCGGATGTACACGCAGCGCAAGCGGGCTGCCGCCCGTGCGGCCGGCAAGGGCGACAACGGCGAGGGCCAGGAAGCCGGGAGCGACGAGGACGATCCCGAGGACCCCGATGCCCCCGAGAACTCCGGCGGCCCGGAGGCGCGTGCCACGGAGTCCGGGGCGCGCTCCCGGACAGGCGGCCCCGAGCAGCCGAGTGACCCGGCACCGGACACCGCAGCGGAAAACGCCGACCCTTCCGGCACGGGTGAGAGAGTGGACCGTTGAGGATGTCGTGGCCGGTCGGCCCGGGACGATGAGGTGGGGTAACCATGAACGCGCCGTACGACGGTGACCGCGGTGGGGCCGTGGACGGCTCGGGCCACCCCGAGGGCCCCGTGCCCGACCACGGCCGGACGCCGCAGCAGCCGCCCGCGGACATGTACCTCCAGGACGCCTACGACCAGGATCCCTACCGGGCGCAGGACCTGGCCGCCCAGGACCCGGTCTCCGAGGCGCTCTACGACCGCGCGGCACACCCGCCGCCGCCCCCGGGCACATACCCTCCGCAGCAGCCCTTGTACGGCCCGCCCGCCCAGTCGCCGTACGCCCCCGACCCACGCGTCTGGGCCCAGACCCCGGCACCCGAGCCGGAGGGCCCCACGCAGTACCTGCCGTACGGCGACGACCCGCGCACGACCCAGTTCGTCGGCGTGGACGACCTGGTCACCCAGGCCGGCGAGCAGCGTCACGAGCCCGACGCCTTCGCCCACCTGTTCCGGGACCAGCAGCAGGGGGGCGGCCACCCGTCCTACGACGACCAGGCGCCGGTTGCCTCCCCGGCGCCCGGCCCGGGCCAGTACGGCGCGGGACCGGACCAGTACGGCGGCCCCCAGGGCCCCGGCCCCTACGCGAACACCCCGGCTCCCGGCCAGTACGGTGCTCCGGCTCCGGGCCAGTACGGGGCCGGCGCTGCGGCCCCCGGGCCGTACGCGGCTCCCGCGCCGGGCCAGTACGCGGCGGCTGCCGCTCCGGAAGCGGCCGAGGCGCCCGTACCGGAGACCGAGTCCGCCGCCACGCCGGCCTCCGCCCCCAGGAAGGGCGGCCGTGCGGGCGGTCTGCTGAAGTCCAGCGCCGTGATGGCGGCGGGCACGATGGTGTCCCGGCTGACCGGGTTCATCCGCTCCGCCCTGATCGTCTCGGCACTCGGCGTGGGCCTGCTCGGCGACACCTTCCAGGTCGCCTACCAGCTGCCGACCATGATCTACATCCTGACCGTCGGCGGCGGCCTCAACTCCGTCTTCGTGCCGCAGCTGGTGCGGGCCATGAAGGACGACGACGACGGCGGCGAGGCCTTCGCCAACCGCCTGCTGACGCTGGTCATGGTGGCGCTCGGCGTGCTCACCGCGATCACGGTCTTCGCCGCGCCCCTCCTGATCCGGGTGCTGTCCAACCCCGTCGCCAGCAACCCGGCGGCGAACGAGGTGGGCATCACCTTCGTCCGCTACTTCCTGCCCTCGATCTTCTTCATGGGTCTGCACGTGGTGATGGGGCAGATCCTCAACGCCCGCGGCCGGTTCGGCGCGATGATGTGGACCCCGGTCCTGAACAACATCGTCATCATCGTCACCCTGGGGATGTTCATCTGGGTGTACGGAACCGCGGAGACCTCCGGGATGAAGGTCACCAGCATCCCGCCGGAGGGCCAGCGTCTGCTCGGCATCGGCGTGCTGCTGGGCCTCGTCGTCCAGTCCCTGGCGATGATCCCGTATCTGCGCGAGACGGGCTTCCGGCTGCGGCTGCGCTTCGACTGGCGGGGCCACGGACTCGGCAAGGCGGTCACCCTCGCCAAGTGGACGGTCCTGTTCGTCCTCGCCAACCAGGCGGGCGCCATGATCGTCATCCAGCTCTCCACGGCCGCGGGCACGGCGTCCCCCGTGGACGGCACCGGCTTCGCCGCCTACGCCAACGCACAGCTCATCTGGGGCCTGCCCCAGGCCATCATCACGGTGTCCCTGATGGCCGCCCTGCTGCCGCGGATCTCCCGCTCGGCGTCCGAGGACGACGGCGGCGCGGTCCGCGACGACATCTCCCAGGGTCTGCGCACGACGGCCGTCGCCATCGTGCCGGTGTCCTTCGGCTTCGTCTCGCTCGGCATCCCGATGTGCACGCTCATGTTCGGCTCCTCGGGCACCAGCGAAGCCACCAACATGGGCTACATGCTGATGGCCTTCGGTCTCGGCCTCATCCCCTACTCCGTGCAGTACGTCGTCCTGCGTGCCTTCTACGCCTACGAGGACACCCGGACGCCCTTCTACAACACGGTCATCGTGGCCGCGGTCAACGCTGCGGCGTCCGCCCTGTGTTACTTCCTGATGCCCGCCCGCTGGGCCGTGGTCGGCATGGCCGCCGCCTACGGCATGGCGTACGCGATCGGCGTCGGCGTCGCCTGGCGCAGGCTGCGCAAGCGGCTCGGCGGGGACCTGGACGGCACCCGGGTGCTGCGGACGTACGCCCGGCTGTGCATCGCGTCCGTCCCGGCCGCCCTGCTCAGCGGTGCCGCCTGTTACGGCATCGGCCACGCGCTCGGCCAGGGTGTCGTCGGATCGCTGGCCGCCCTGCTGGCCGGCGCGGCGGTCCTCTTCGGTGTCTTCTTCGTCGCCGCACGCCGGATGCGGATCGAGGAAGTCAACTCACTGGTCGGTATGGTGCGCGGACGCCTGGGACGCTGAGACCGGGGGTAGGCGCACAACCATCGTCCGTCCCCGTGTGTCGTGCATAGCGGCGGACTGTGGGCACAATTGGGTTCGGCGTCGGGCTGCGCGCATCGGAAGTCGGTCGGCGTGCATCGAATGGGGAGGCAGGAACGACGGTGGCGGAACGGAGCACAGCTGCCGTCGACGTGGCAGACAACAGCGGTGAGAAGCCGCTGACCGCACAGGCGGACCAGTCCACGGCCGACGGGGTGGCCAACAACCGGGAGCGGGACACGGACAGCGACGAGGCTCAGGGAAGCCCCAAGAGCGAGGAGTCCGGCAAGGCCTCGCCTCCCGAACTGCACAGCGGGCACAAGCTGGCCAGACGCTACCGCCTCGAGGAGTGCGTCACCCGTCTGGACGGCTTCAGCAGCTGGCGCGCCGTCGACGAGAAGCTCCGCCGCGCGGTCGGGGTCCACGTCCTGCCGGCGGACCACGCACGGGCCCGTTCCGTGCTGGCCGCCGCGCGCTCCGCCGCCCTTCTCGGTGATCCGCGTTTCGTCCAGGTGCTGGACGCCGTGGAGGACAACGACCTCGTCTACGTCGTCCACGAATGGCTCCCCGACGCGACCGAACTGACCGCGCTCCTCGCCGCCGGACCGCTCGACGCGTACGACGCCTACCAGATGGTCAGTCAGGTGGCGTCCGCGATGGCAGCCGCCCACCGCGAGGGCCTCGCCCATCTGCGCCTGAACCCCAACGCGGTGCTGCGCACCTCGACGGGCCAGTGGCGGATTCGTGGACTGGCCGTCAGCGCCGCACTGCGGGGCATCAGCTCCGACACGCCGCAGCGCACCGACACCGAGGCCATCGGCGCCCTGCTGTACGCCACGCTCACCCAGCGCTGGCCGTACGAGAGCGACGCCCACGGCATGGCGGGCCTGCCCAAGGACATCGGCCTGATCCCGCCGGACCAGGTACGCGCCGGTGTCCACCGCGGCCTCTCCGAGCTCGCCATGCGGGCGCTCGTCAACGAGGGCGCCACCGCCTCGCGCCACGAGTCCCCGTGCACCACGCCGGAGGAGCTGGTCAAGGCGATCGGCGAGATGCCCCGCATCCGCCCGCCGGAGCCGGCGTTCACCGCGCCGCCCGCGTATCAGCACACCTCGTACCAGCAGGGCACCTACGGCCGTCCGGCACCGCACCCCGGCATCACCCAGCCGGTGCCGACCCCGCCGCCCCCGCTGCAGAGCCGCACCGGCAAGGCGCTGAAGTGGACCGTCTCCGCCCTGCTGATCGCCGCACTGGGCCTCGGCAGCTGGCAGCTGGCGGACGCGCTCATGGAGCGTGGTGGCAAGGCCGACGACCAGAACCGGACCCAGACCACGGACACCGACGACAAGAGCCCGAAGATCCCGGTGTCCGGCAAGCCGGTCGCCATCAGCGGTGCCCGGGACTTCGACCCCTTCGGTGACCAGTCCGAGAAGCCGTCCGAGATAGAGAAGGTCTACGACGGCAGCCCTTCGACGTACTGGCAGACGGACTACTACCTCAGTTCCGACTTCGGCCGCCTCAAGTCGGGGGTGGGCGTCATCGTGGATCTCGGCAAGGTCCAGCAGGTCGGAAAGGTGACTGTCACCTTCGTCGGCAGTACGTCCGTCGAACTGCGCAGCGCGGGCGCGGACGCCACCGCGGAACCGGCGTCGTTCGACGCCTACGACAAGGTCGCCGAGGGCTCCGGAACGACGGTGGAGCTCAAGCCCGACAAGGCTTTCCAGAGCCGGTACCTGCTGGTGTGGCTCACCGATCTGCCGAGGCAGGCGGACACCGGGGAGTGGCGCGGCCGACTGGCGGACGTCAAGGTGACCAGCTGACGGCATCTGCCGCGAGGAGAGGTGTTGGATGGCCGACGCCACGAGTGGCGAGGGCGTGACCGATCAGGACCTCCTCGCCCGGCATGTGGAAGGTGATCCCGACGCCTTCGGTGAGCTCGTCCGCCGTCACCGGGACCGGCTCTGGGCAGTCGCCCTGCGCACCCTGGGGGACCGCGAGGAGGCCGCTGACGCAGTCCAGGACGCGCTCGTCTCCGCCTACCGGGCCGCGCACACCTTCCGGGGGCAGGCGGCCGTCACGACGTGGCTGCACAGGATCACGGTGAACGCCTGCCTGGACCGTGCCCGCAAGGCCGCCTCCCGCAAGACCGCCCCGGTCGACGACGCCGAACGCCTGGAGCAGCTGCTGGAGCCGCACGAGTCCGCGTCGGCCCCCGCCGAGCGCAACGACCTGCACCGCCAGCTCGTCGAAGCCCTGGGCACTCTGCCGGCCGATCAGCGGGCGGCTCTCGTCCTCGTCGACATGCAGGGCTATCCCGTGGCCGAGGCCGCACGGATCCTCGACGTACCGGTCGGCACCATCAAGAGCCGGTGCGCCCGTGGCAGAGCCAGACTTCTGCCGCTGCTCACCCACCTGCGCCCGGAGGGCAACGGTGGCGACGAGAAGCCCGGCTCCGAGCGGAACCGGACGCGGGGCGCATCCGTCCCACCCGCAGCGGGACCGCACCGGACGGGCCCACCGGAAGCAGGCCAGAGCGATTCAGCCGCAGTGAAGGGCGGAGGTGGACGAGCGTGACGTCGTCGACGACAGAGACGGCCGGGCATCCGGACGTCGCGGAGATCTCCGACCTCGCCGAAGGCATCCTCCCGCCCTCGCGGACCACGGACGTACGACGGCACCTGGAGACCTGCGAATCCTGCGCGGACGTGTACGCGTCGCTGGAGGAGATCCAGGGTCTGCTCGGCACGCTGTCGGGGCCGCAGCGGATGCCCGATGACGTGGCGGCCCGCATAGACGCCGCCCTCGCCGCCGAGGCACTGCTGAGTCCGGCCGCTCCGGCGACGTCGACAGCCGCTGAAGGCGAGAGCCCCGTCCCGGACCGCGCGCAGGTTTCACGTGAAACGTCGGCGGCGAACCGCCCCTCCGGGCGCGCCCGGACCGCCACCACCGGCCCGGGTCGCAAGGACCGCAGGCGGTACGGACGGCGCAGGATCGCCGTCCTGGGGGCCGTGGCCGCGGCGGCCGCCCTGGGGATCGGCTCCGTGATCGTGTCGTCGGTCACGGGAGGCAGCCCGTCCGAGGACACGGCCCAGGGGCAGCAGACCGCCCCCGTGGACACCTTCGCCGAGGCGAAGCTGCAGAAGCAGGTCGCCGGCCTCATCGCCGACGGACAGAGCCCGCGGAGCGGCTCGCGTACGCCGCGCAGCTTCGGCACGGAGTCCGAGACGGAGAACCACGTCTTCACCCAGCCGACCGTTGTCGTTCCCGAGTGCGTCCAGAGGGCCATCGGCCGCGACGAGGCGGCGCTCGCCACGGAAGAGGGCGTCTACAAGGGCAAGGAAGCCCTGCTCGTGGTGCTGCCCGACGCCCTCAACGACAGCCGGGTCACCGCCTACATCGTCGACTCGGCCTGCGTGGCCCAGCCCGCCGTCGGCAAGGCCACCGTGCTTCTCCAGCACTCCTACGCACGTCCCTGAGGCACCCGCCCCCCTCGCCCGCCGTGTGCCCGGACACAGCGGGAATGCACGCCCCTTAGGATCCGTTGGGTGGGGTGAGAGCACCGACAGAAGCTCTACCCGGCATCGAAGACGCAGTCCAGAGACGAGGAATCAAGCCGTGAGCGACGTCCGAAACGTGATCATCATCGGCTCCGGGCCCGCCGGCTACACGGCGGCGCTCTACACCGCGCGCGCGTCGCTGAAGCCGCTGGTGTTCGAGGGCGCCGTCACCGCGGGCGGCGCGCTGATGAACACCACCGAGGTGGAGAACTTCCCGGGCTTCCAGGACGGCATCATGGGCCCCGAGCTCATGGACAACATGCGCGCCCAGGCCGAGCGCTTCGGCGCCGAGCTGGTGCCGGACGATGTCGTCGCCGTGGACCTCACCGGTGAGATCAAGACGGTCACCGACACCGCGGGCACGGTCCACCGGGCGAAGGCCGTCATCGTCACCACCGGGTCCCAGCACCGCAAGCTCGGCCTTCCGAACGAGGACGCCCTGTCCGGCCGTGGCGTCTCCTGGTGCGCGACCTGCGACGGCTTCTTCTTCAAGGACCAGGACATCGCCGTGATCGGCGGCGGTGACACCGCCATGGAGGAGGCCACGTTCCTCTCCCGGTTCGCCAAGTCCGTGACGATCGTCCACCGCCGCGACACCCTGCGCGCCTCCAAGGCGATGCAGGAGCGTGCCTTCGCCGACCCGAAGATCACGTTCGTCTGGGACAGCGAGGTCGCCGAGGTCCAGGGCGACCAGAAGCTCTCGGGACTGAAGCTGCGCAACATCAAGACCGGTGAGCTCTCGGACCTGGCGGTGACCGGCCTGTTCATCGCCATCGGCCACGACCCGCGCACCGAGCTCTTCAAGGGCCAGCTCGACCTGGACTCGGAGGGCTACCTGAAGGTCGAAGCCCCCTCGACCCGCACCAACCTGACCGGCGTCTTCGGTGCCGGTGACGTGGTCGACCACACCTACCGGCAGGCGATCACCGCCGCCGGCACCGGCTGCTCCGCCGCCCTCGACGCCGAGCGCTTCCTCGCCGCGCTCACCGACGAGGACAAGGCCGAGCCCGAGAAGACCACTGTCTGACCCCCATCCGCCTCCCGCACCAACCAGTTAAGGAGCCCGCCGTGGCCGGCACCCTGAAGCAAGTGACAGACGACTCCTTCGAGCAGGACGTCCTCAAGAGCGACAAGCCCGTCCTGGTGGACTTCTGGGCCGCCTGGTGCGGACCGTGCCGCCAGATCGCACCGTCCCTCGAGGCGATCGCCGCCGAGTACGGCGACAAGATCGAGATCGTCAAGCTGAACATCGACGAGAACCCGGGTACGGCCGCCAAGTACGGCGTCATGTCCATCCCGACGCTGAATGTCTACCAGGGTGGCGAGGTCGCCAAGACCATCGTCGGCGCCAAGCCCAAGGCCGCGATCGTTCGCGACCTCGAGGACTTCATCGCCGACTGATGTTTCACGTGAAACACGAATGGGCCGGCCCGTCTGGGCCGGCCCATTCGTGTTGAGCCCTCTGGTGGGCCACCCTCACAGCGGCCGTAGCGCCGGCTCCTTCTGGACGGCCCCGAGCAGACGGTCCAGTGCCATCTCCACGTCTTCCTTCCACGAGAGCGTGGACCGCAGCTCCAGCCTCAGCCGCGGATGGTACGGATGCGGCCGGACCGTCTTGAAGCCCACAGCCAGCAGGTGATCCGCCGGCAGCACACAGGCTGGTTCCTTCCAGCGGGCGTCCCCGAAGGCCTCGATCGCCTTGAAGCCCCGCCGCAGCAGGTCCTTGGCGACCGTCTGCACCATCACTCGTCCCAGCCCCTGACCCTGGTAGCCCGGCATCACGAAGGCCGTCATCAGCTGCACCGCGTCCGGAGAGACGGGACTGGTGGGAAACGCCGTCGAGCGCGGCACATAGGCAGGAGGGGCGTACAGCATGAAGCCCACCGGTACGTCGTCGACGTAGACCACCCGACCGCAGGACCCCCAGTCCAGCAGGACGGCCGAGATCCAGGCTTCCTTCTCCGTGGCGGACGTCCCCGCCGTTACCGCGGCCTCGCCGCTGACGGGGTCCAGCTCCCAGAAGACGCACGAGCGACAGCGCTGGGGAAGGTCCTGAAGGTTGTCCAGCGTGAGCGGTACGAGCCGACGCCCCATGAAGGCTGTTCCTCGCTTTCCTCGCCCGTCGCGTCACGGGCGGCTGTGAGAGCACTCCGTTCCCTGAGGAGGCTGCCGATGAATCCACCGACCGCGCCCAGCCCCAGTCCCGCGCTCACCAGTCCGATGCGGCTCATCATTCGCATGGCCCCTGCCTGCCTCTCAGAGGTACTGCCGGGTGACTGCGCCGTCTCGAACGCATCGTATCCACGATGCGAGGGAGTGGGCACCGGCAGAAGGCAAAGGGCGGGCCGTGTTCCGGTATGCACCGGACACAGCCCGCCCCTAGTCAACCGGATCACCGTCAGATGATCCACCTGCCGGAGTCAGGACTCGGACTCCTCGGCCTCACCGGCCACGAGGCCCTTCTGCAGCACGGGTCCCTCGCCGGGAGCGAGGCTGCCCAGAATCCGTTCGAGGTCTTCCATGGAGGCGAACTCCACGGTGATCTTCCCCTTCTTCTGGCCGAGGTCGACCTTCACCCGCGTCTCGAAGCGGTCGGAGAGCCGGGTCGCCAGGTCGGACAGTGCCGGGGAGACGAGAGCACCGGCTCGCGGCCCCTTGGCCCGCTGCGGCTTCTGCGGCCGGGAGCCCATCAGGGTCACGATCTCCTCGACCGCCCGCACCGAGAGGCCCTCGGCCACGATCCGGTGAGCCAGCCGTTCCTGCTCCTCGGAGTCCTCGACGGAGATCAGCGCGCGAGCGTGCCCCGCCGAGAGCACTCCTGCGGCCACACGGTTCTGCACCTTCGGGGACAGCTTCAGCAGGCGCAAGGTGTTGGACACCTGCGGACGGGACCGCCCGATGCGGTCCGCCAGCTGGTCGTGCGTGCAGTTGAAGTCCTTGAGCAGCTGGTCGTAGGCGAAGGCCTCTTCCAGCGGGTTCAGCTGGGCGCGGTGCAGGTTCTCCAGCAGCGCGTCCAGCAGGAGCTGCTCGTCCTCCGTGGCGCGCACGATCGCCGGGATGGCTTCCAGGCCCGCTTCACGGCTGGCCCGGAGACGACGCTCACCCATGATGAGCTCGTAGCGCCCGGGGCTCGTCTGCCGGACCACGACCGGCTGAAGGAGACCGACCTCCTTGATGGAGGTGACCAGCTCGGCGAGGGCGTCCTCGTCGAAAACCTTGCGAGGCTGCCGCGGGTTCGGAGTGATCGAGTCCAGAGGCACTTCCGCGAAGTGAGCCCCCAGGGGAGGCGCGGGCATGCCCGCTGCGGCCGACGGCGCCGAGTCCTCTGTTTCACGTGAAACAGAGGACAGTGCGGCCACCTTCGCAGCCGCCACTCCCCGGTCGTTGGGCAGCGCGGGCACCGCCGAGGGGGAAGCGGACGTCGCATTCCCCAGGGCTGCCGAGGCCACCGACTTCTCGGTCGGGGCTGCGGGAATCAGTGCACCGAGACCACGGCCCAACCCCCTTCGTCGCTCACTCACTGGATCCCCTCCACCATGCTCGGATCGTTCTGTGCGCCGGCGTGTGCCTGAGTCGGGTCGTAGTTGACCCCCACACCCCTCAGCGCGATCTCGCGTGCCGCCTCCAGGTAGGAGAGGGCACCGCTCGATCCTGGATCGTAGGTCAGCACCGTCTGCCCGTAACTCGGGGCCTCCGAGATACGGACCGAGCGAGGGATGCTCGTCCGCAGGACCTCTTCGCCGAAGTGACTGCGCACCTCGTCCGCGACCTGTGACGCCAGCCGCGTACGGCCGTCGTACATGGTGAGCAGGATCGTCGAGACATGCAGGGTGGGGTTGAGATGCCCCCGCACCAGATCGACGTTGCGCAGCAGCTGGCCCAGTCCTTCCAGCGCGTAGTACTCGCACTGGATCGGGATCAGTACCTCCTGGCCCGCGACGAGTGCGTTGACCGTCAGCAGACCGAGGGAGGGCGGACAGTCGATGAGGATGTAGTCCAGCGGCTGCTCGTACGCCTGGATCGCGCGCTCCAGCCGGCTCTCCCGTGCCACCAGGGAGACCAGCTCGATCTCCGCGCCGGCGAGGTCGATGGTGGCGGGGGCGCAGAAGAGACCCTCGACGTCGGGAACCGGCTGGACGACTTCGGAGAGCGGTCGGCTCTCGACCAGTACGTCGTAGATGGACGGAACGTCGGCGTGGTGGTCGATCCCCAGTGCAGTGGACGCGTTGCCCTGCGGGTCGAGGTCGACGACCAGGACGCGGGCTCCGTGCAGCGCCAGCGACGCGGCGAGATTGACGGTCGTCGTCGTCTTGCCGACGCCGCCCTTCTGGTTGGCGACCACGATCACGCGGGTCTTCTCGGGCCGTGGCAGGCCTTCGCCGGCCCGGCCCAGAGCCTCCACCGCCAACTGGGCAGCTCGACCGATCGGAGTGTCGTCCATCGGAGGCGGTGTTTCACGTGAAACATCCGCCCCCGTCGACTCGGTGCGGGGACCGGGGACCGGATCGGTCATCGGTCCCGCGATGTTGGCGTCGGACCGCAAGGATTCACTCTCCTCGACTTCAGGCTCGCAATGAACAGAGCCTCCCATGCCTTCGGGGTCGTGAACCAGTGAGGCCTGGCGTTCTGTGGAGAAATCCACCTCTGTGGACAACTCCGTGCCCCGCAGGGGGGCCGAAGCCTCGGGAGAGTCCGGTTCCTCCGCCAGAGACCCGAGGGGCCTCTGATCGCGGGGTTCGGCCGCGGCGCGACCACGACTGATGATGCCGTGCAGCAGTGAGCGACGTTTCACGTGAAACACGATGCACAGCACCCGAGGGTGAACTGCCGCGACACTCCGGCATACGTAGAGCGGGAGGCTTGTGTGGAGTACGCCGGACCGTCAGGACGACCCGGCGTTACCGCTTGATCAGCCGCGCCGTCGGCGTGCCCGTCCCGTCCGGGCCGCCTTGGCCCGCTTGGCGGCGAAGCGCACGCCTCCGGGGCTCTCCCCGACCTCGACGCGCACCACGGTGGACTGGGGATCCACGACGCCTTCCCCCACGTGCAGGATCGACGTCTCCACCGCCCCCAGCTTGCTCAGAGCCGTGGCCGCGGCCTTGAGCTCCTCCTCGGCCGTATCGCCCTTGAGGGCGAGCATCTCGCCGTACGGGCGCAGCAGCGGGATACCCCAGGTGGCCAGCCGGTCCAGGGGCGCGACGGCTCGGGCCGTCACGACGTGTACCGGTGGGACCTTGCCCATGACCTCCTCCGCCCGGCCACGCACGACTGTCACATGGTCCAGGCCCAGCAGCTCCACCACCTCGGTCAGGAAGTTGGTGCGCCGCAGCAGCGGCTCCAGGAGCGTGATCTTGAGGTCGTCCCGGACGAGCGCCAGCGGGATCCCGGGCAGGCCGGCACCCGAGCCGACGTCGCACACCGTCACCCCCTCGGGTACGACCTCCGAGAGCACCGCACAGTTCAGCAGGTGCCGCTCCCACAGGCGCGGGACCTCTCGGGGACCGATCAGGCCCCGCTGCACTCCCGCCTCGGCGAGCAGCTCGGCGTAGCGGACCGCGTCCGCATAGCGATCACCGAACACCTCACGCGCCTGCTCGGGCACAGGGGGAAGCTCCGCTGCCTCCGTCACGGGGGGACCGTCCTTCCGTACCGCATCGGCGCGCCGGGCGCCGATGCCAGAACCACCAGAACTATCAGGCTGACAAAATTCGGCCCCGCCTGCGCAACAGACGGGGCCGGAAACCGTGGGAACCGATCAGGCGGGAAGCACGACGACGAAGCGCTGCGGCTCCTCGCCCTCGGACTCGCTGCGCTGTCCCGCGGCCTTGACCGCGTCGTGCACGACCTTGCGCTCGAACGGGGTCATCGGCTGCAGCCGCACGGCCTCGCCGGTGCTCTTGGCCTCTGCCGCGGCCTTCGCCCCCAGCTCGGAGAGCTCGGTGCGCTTCTTGGCCCGGTAACCCGCGATGTCGAGCATCAGCCGGCTGCGGTCCCCGGTCTCCCGGTGCACGGCCAGGCGCGTGAGCTCCTGCAGAGCCTCCAGCACCTCACCGTCCCGGCCGACCAGCTTCTGCAGATCGCGGCTGTTCGAGTCGCTGATGATCGAGACAGAGGCACGGTCGGCCTCGACGTCCATGTCGATGTCGCCGTCCAGGTCGGCGATGTCGAGCAGACCCTCCAGGTAGTCCGCGGCGATCTCGCCCTCCTGCTCGAGGCGAGTCAGGGTGTCTGCACCCTCGGCAGCGGCGGAGGTGGTGCCTTCCGTCACGGGATGGACTCCTTCTTACTTCTTCGACGGGGACTTGGGCCGCTGCGGGCCCTTGCGCTGTCCGGACTGGGCCTTGCTGCGGCCACCGCCGCCGGGCTTCTGAGCGGACTTCTTGGCGGCGGGCTGGGTGCCCGGCTTGGGGTCCTCCGGCTCGTCGGACTTGGTGAGCGAGGTCTTGGGCTCGGCCTCGCCGGCCACCTTCGCGGACTGCCGCTGGGACTTGCTCTGCCGCTTGGGCTGCTGACGCTTGGGCGTGCCCGTGGTGACGGGAGTGCCGTCCTCGGTCTGTGCGGCGACGGCGGCGTCGCTCTTCAGTACGGTGCCGTCGGGCTGGGCCGCGAGACCCGCCTTGTTCAGACCGTTGATGAACTTGCGCTCGAACTCGTTGCGGTCCCGGCCCTTGGCCACGATCGCCTTCACGATGGCCTTCTCGCCTCGGCCACGCGTCCTGCCGTGCTCGGTGACGTGCTTGTGCAGGCGCTCCAGGTAGGCGGCCTGAGCCTTGGAACCCGGGGTCGGGTTGTTGCGGATGACGTACATCTGCTGGCCCATGGTCCACACGTTGGTGGTCAGCCAGTAGACGAGGACACCGACCGGGAAGTTGATGCCGAAGACGGCGAACATGACCGGGAAGACGTACATCAGCATCTTCTGCTGCTGCATGAACGGCGTCTTCACCGTCGTGTCGACGTTCTTGGTCATCAGCTGGCGCTGGGTGAAGAACTGCGACGCCGACATCAGGACGATCATGATGGCGGTGACGACGCGGACGTCGGTGATGGTCGACCCGAGGGCTTCCACCTTGGACGAGCCGTCCGTGAACTTCGCCGCGAGCGGGGCACCGAAGATGTGGGCCTTCTGAGCGCTCTCCAGCAGGCGTTCGTTGATCACCCCGATGGTGTCGCCCGTCGCGATGCCGTTGAGCACGTGGTACAGGGCGAAGAAGAACGGGGACTGCGCCAGGATGGGAAGGCACGAGGAGAGCGGGTTGGTACCCGTCTCCTTGTACAGCTTCATCATCTCTTCGGACTGGCGCTGCTTGTCGTTCTTGTAGCGCTCCTGGATCTTCTTCATCTCCGGCTGGAGCGTCTGCATCGCGCGCGTCGACTTGATCTGCTTCACGAAGAGCGGGATCAGGCAGATGCGGATCAGAATCACCAGGGACACGATGGACAGGCCCCAGGCCCACCCGGTGTCAGGGCCGAAGATGGCGCCGTACACGCTGTGGAACTGGACGATGACCCAGGAGACAGGTGTCGTGATGAAGCTGAAGAGGCTGGCAATCGTGTCCACTAATCATGCTCCTTGGGCATGGGACTGGGTCTCTGCGGCCGGGCCCGAGGGACTGGACGGACTCGTGGGAGAAGCCTGTCCCTCGGTGGCCGGTTCGGCGGCGGAGGGCCCGCCCCTGCGTGCACGCCAGGCGTCACGCAGCATTTCGTGCCACCGCGGGCGCTTGCGCGGCGGAACATGGTCCACCCCGCCCAGCGACCACGGATTGCACCGCAGGATGCGCCAGGCGGTGAGTGCCGTTCCCTTGATGGCACCGTGCCGGTCGATGGCCGTGTAGCCGTAGTGGGAACACGACGGGTAGTACTTGCAGACCGGCCCGAGCAGTGGACTGATCGTCCACTGGTACAGCTTGATCAGAGCCAGCAGCGGGTACTTCATCGCGCACCCCCTCCCAGTAGCCGCTTCAGGGCGGCGTCCAGGTCTCGGGCCAGCTGTGCATGGTCGGCGTCACCCGCACCGGGCAGCGCTCGTACGACTACCAGGCTACCGGGGGGGAACAGGTCGACCCGGTCGCGCATCAGATGGCGAAGCCTGCGCTTCACCTTGTTGCGCACCACCGCGCCACCGACGGCTTTGCTCACGACGAAACCCGCACGTGTCGGGGGAGCGCTCTCCCCAGGCGCGTGCGGGTCCGTGGCACCGCTTCGAAGGTGGACGACGAGAGCCGGGCGGCCGGCCCGGCGGCCCCGTCGTACCGCGGTCGCGAAGTCCTCGCGCCGCCTCAGCCGGTTCTCGGTGGGCAGCACGATGTCATGACCTGACCGGGATCAGGCGGACAGACGGGCGCGACCCTTGCTGCGGCGGGACGCGAGGATCGCGCGGCCGGCACGGGTGCGCATACGCAGCCGGAAGCCGTGGGTCTTCGCGCGACGACGGTTGTTCGGCTGGAAGGTGCGCTTGCTCACTCGGGGGCTCCAGAAAGATTCGGGGTTGGCGGGGTGCCGTCCTGGCTGTCACCGTGCGCCCACGAGTAGCTCTCGTCACGCCCGAGTGCACCGCTTTTTCGATCACCTTGGACGTGACCTGTGCCCATCGGAGGCAGGCGGCAGCAGCCATCGACAACTCGACCTGGTTACGGTACGTGAGACTGCGCCATTCGGTCAAACCAGAGGTGACCGAGGCACACTTGTCCACAGGCTGGGGACAACGACTTGAACCCTACCGGTCGCGCTGACTACCGTGACTGAACTCCGATTCGTTCCCTTATCCCTGCCCCACCCGAGTTTCATCCCGACCCGTCCCCGAATCACACCTTCGAGGGACTCGTGAGAGAGCGTGCCCTGTGGCTGACGTACCTGCCGATCTTGCCGCAGTGTGGCCACGCGTACTGGAGCAGCTGCTCGGAGAAGGCCGCGGGCAAGGCGTCGAATCGAAGGACGAGCACTGGATCCGCCGCTGCCAGCCCCTGGCGCTGGTCGCCGACACCGCCCTCCTCGCCGTACCCAACGAGTTCGCGAAGGGCGTGCTCGAGGGACGTCTCGCCCCCGTCGTCAGCGAGACGCTGAGCCGGGAGTGCGGGCGCCCCATCCGCATCGCGATCACCGTCGACGAGACCGCGGGCGAGCCCCCGGCCCCGCCGGCGCCGCCCGCCCGCCCGCAGCCGCGCTACGAGGAGCCCGAGCTCCCGTCGCCCGGCCCGGGAGGCAGCGGTGCGGGCCAGAGCGGCCAGGGGAACCACAACCGTGACGACTACGAGGGGTACGGCCGCCACCGCGCCGACCCGCTCCCCAGCGCCCGCCCCGCCTACCCGCAGGAGTACCAGCGCCCCGAGCCCGGCTCCTGGCCCCGCCCGTCCCAGCAGGACGACTACGGCTGGCAGCAGCAGCGACTCGGCTTCCCGGAGCGGGACCCGTACGCCTCGCCGCCGCAGGACCCGTACGGCCCGCCCCAGGACGGCTACTCCTCCCACTCCTCACCCCAGCAGGACGGCTACGCGCAGGACTCCTACTCCCAGGACTCCTACGGCCAGGAGCCGTACCCCCAGGACGCGTACCCGCAGGACCGACGCCCCCAGGACCGCCGGCCGCAGCCGTCCGAGCGCCCCCCGTACGACGCCCAGCGCCCGGACTACGACCAGCCCCGCGGCGACTACGACCAGCGCGGCACCCGGCGTGATCTCCCCGAGCCGCCGCCGGGTTCCGGCCACGTCCACCGCGGTGGTCCGGTGGGTCCCGGACCCGCCACCGGCGCTCCCGGCCCGCTGGCCGCACAGCCGGCGCCGGCGACCGGTCCCGGCGAGCCCACCGCGCGCCTGAACCCGAAGTACCTCTTCGACACCTTCGTCATCGGCGCCTCCAACCGCTTCGCCCACGCGGCGGCCGTCGCCGTCGCCGAGGCGCCCGCCAAGGCGTACAACCCCCTCTTCATCTACGGGGAGTCGGGCCTCGGGAAGACCCACCTGCTGCACGCGATCGGGCACTACGCGCGCAGCCTCTACCCCGGCACGCGCGTGCGGTACGTGAGCTCGGAGGAGTTCACCAACGAGTTCATCAACTCCATCCGCGACGGCAAGGGCGACAGCTTCCGCAAGCGCTACCGCGAGATGGACATCCTGCTCGTGGACGACATCCAGTTCCTGGCGGACAAGGAGTCGACGCAGGAGGAGTTCTTCCACACCTTCAACACCCTCCACAACGCCAACAAGCAGATCGTGCTGTCCTCCGACCGGCCGCCCCGGCAGCTGGTGACGCTCGAGGACCGGCTGCGGAACCGCTTCGAGTGGGGCCTGACCACCGACGTCCAGCCGCCCGAGCTCGAGACGCGCATCGCGATCCTGCGCAAGAAGGCGGTACAGGAGCAGCTCAACGCCCCGCCGGAGGTACTGGAGTTCATCGCCTCCCGCATCTCGCGCAACATCCGCGAGCTGGAGGGCGCGCTGATCCGCGTCACCGCGTTCGCGTCGCTCAACCGGCAGCCGGTCGACCTGGGCCTGACGGAGATCGTCCTCAAGGACCTGATCCCCGGCGGCGAGGACTCGGCTCCCGAGATCACGTCCACGGCCATCATGGGTGCCACCGCCGACTACTTCGGCCTCACCGTCGAGGACCTGTGCGGCACCTCCCGCGGCCGCGCACTGGTGACGGCCCGCCAGATCGCCATGTACCTCTGCCGCGAGCTGACGGACCTCTCGCTGCCGAAGATCGGCGCGCTGTTCGGCGGCCGCGACCACACCACGGTCATGCACGCCGATCGCAAGATCCGCAATCTGATGGCCGAGAGGCGCTCCATCTACAACCAGGTGACGGAGCTGACCAACCGCATCAAGAACGGCTGACGGCCGCCCGCACGGGCCGACCGGTGTCCTGAAGGCGCCCCTGGAGAGTTCCGGGGGCGCCTTTCCCGTACCTGCGGGGCCGCGGCGCGGGGCTGCCGGATGCGGCCGTGCCGCGCGGCCGCGCAGGCACGGGCCTGCTGCCGGATACGGCCTCGAGCAGCCCCAGGCATGCCCCCGGGAGCTCTGGACGCGGCTCCGGGAGGCTCCGGAGCCGGCCGCGGGGGCTTCCCGAGGTGGCCCTGAAGGCTTCGGACGCGGCTCGGAAGGCTCCCGGACCCGCCGCTGCACCGATCGTGCCGACCCCGCTCCCGGCCCTCGCTGTTCGAATACCTGCCGGGTTACGGCCTCTCTCCACAGATTCGGCGACTTTTTCCCCTCCACAGCTTGGGGACCGGGAAGTTGTCCCGATCCTGTCCACAGGCTTGGCTGTTGAGGAATGATCAGGGCAGGTCAGCACCTTGTGGATCCGTGGACAAAAGATCTCCACAGGCTGTGGACAACGAAAAGTCCCCCAGCCCGTGCGTCAAGTTGTCCACCGGCGGCCCACAGGCTGGAGCCGGTTGTCCCCAGCGATCACCGGCTTCTCCACATGCCTGTCCACTGTTCGGCAACCCGGAGCGGCTCGTCACCGCCTCGAGTGAAAGGCGTCACACCGAGGGCCTGGATTGGGCTGTGGGAAAGGTGGGTAAACCTGGGGACGGCGCTGGGGAGAAGTCGCTCCTCCCTGTGCACGGCGTGTGCAGAACTTTCTGTTCTCCACAGAGACGCCCAGTTGTCCACCGGCTCCGCCCACAGGCCCCGTGGACAAAATTCCTGCGCTGACCTGGGCAAACGAGGTTATCCACGGTATCCACAGGCCCTACTACTACTCCCGACTAGAGAGAGAGCGGGAATCGTTTCGAAGCGGGACCTGTGCACAACTCGAGCTCTCGAGCCCGACCGCCCCTCGGCACGACTTGACCCCGAAGGGCACCTACTGTCAGTGCGGTGCGTCAGACTGGTCCCCGGTGTTCTGCCCCTCACCGGGGCCGGCGACACCGGGTCAGACGACGAAGGCGAAGCAGGGCGAGAAGCGCCGGCAACAGCAGGAGGCGGCAACAGTGAAGATCCGGGTGGAACGCGACGTACTCGCGGAGGCAGTGGCCTGGGCGGCTCGCAGCCTCCCGGCCCGTCCGCCGGCGCCGGTCCTCGCGGGCCTGCTGCTGAAGGCCGAGGAGGGACAGCTCAGCCTGTCCAGCTTCGACTACGAGGTCTCCGCACGCGTGTCGGTGGAGGCGGAGGTCGAGGAGGAGGGCACGGTCCTCGTCTCCGGGCGGCTGCTCGCCGACATCTCCCGTGCCCTGCCCAACCGGCCGGTGGAGATTTCCACAGACGGTGTACGGGCGACGGTGGTGTGCGGGTCCTCGCGCTTCACCCTCCACACCCTGCCGGTGGAGGAGTACCCGGCCCTGCCGCAGATGCCGAACGCCACGGGCACCGTCCCCGGAGAGGTCTTCTCGGCGGCCGTGCAGCAGGTCGCCATCGCCGCCGGCCGCGACGACACGCTGCCCGTCCTCACCGGTGTGCGCATCGAGATCGAGGGCGACACGGTGACGCTGGCGTCCACCGACCGCTACCGCTTCGCGGTCCGCGAGTTCCTGTGGAAGCCGGAGGACCCGGAGACCTCCGCGGTCGCCCTGGTGCCCGCCAAGACGCTCCTGGACACCGCCAAGGCGCTGACCAGCGGCGACCAGGTGATCCTGGCGCTGTCCGGGTCGGGCGCGGGCGAGGGCCTGATCGGTTTCGAGGGCGCGGGCCGCCGGACGACGACCCGCCTGCTGGAGGGCGACCTCCCGAAGTACAAGACGCTCTTCCCGACGGAGTTCAACAGCGTCGCCGTGATCGAGACCGCCCCCTTCGTGGAGGCCGTCAAGCGCGTGGCCCTGGTCGCCGAGCGCAACACCCCGGTGCGGCTCAGCTTCGAGCAGGGCGTGCTCATCCTCGAGGCCGGTTCCAGCGACGACGCACAGGCTGTGGAAAGGGTGGACGCCCAGCTGGAGGGCGACGACATCTCGATCGCCTTCAACCCGACGTTCCTGCTGGACGGCCTGAGCGCGATCGACTCGCCGGTGGCCCAGCTGTCCTTCACGACGTCCACGAAGCCGGCGCTGCTCAGCGGCAGGCCCGCGCTGGACGCCGAGGCGGACGAGGCCTACAAGTACCTGATCATGCCGGTGCGGCTGAGCGGCTGACGCCGCCCGGTCGTCCACAGGCTGAGGACAAAGGCCCAGGTGGGGGCGTACGCATGAGCGCGTATGCCCACAGCTGTGCACGGGGCTGCGGGTTTAGGCTCGTACGCGGGTACGAAAGTGCCGCGGCACGCATCCGCCGGGTGCGGGCGTGCCGCCACGCCACCTCGCAGACCTAAGGAACGCAACTGATGGAGCTCGGTCTCGTCGGCCTCGGCAAGATGGGCGGCAACATGCGCGAGCGGATCCGCCGCGCGGGCCACACCGTCGTCGGATACGACCGCAATCCGGATCTCGCGGACGTCCACAGCCTGGAAGGGCTTGTGGGCAAGCTCAGCGCCCCCCGCGTGGTCTGGGTGATGGTCCCGGCCGGTGAGCCCACCCAGGCCACCGTCGACCGGCTGGGAGAGCTGCTGGAGCCCGGCGACGTCGTCGTGGACGGCGGGAACTCCCGCTGGACGGACGACGAGAAGCACGCCGAGGAGCTGGCCGCCAAGGGCATCGGCTTCGTGGACTGCGGTGTCTCCGGCGGCGTCTGGGGCCTGGAGAACGGCTACGCGCTGATGTACGGCGGCGACGCGGAGAACGTCGCCAAGGTGCAGCCGGTCTTCGACGCCCTCAAGCCGGAGGGCGACTTCGGCGCCGTGCACGCCGGCAAGGTGGGCGCGGGCCACTTCGCGAAGATGGTCCACAACGGCATCGAGTACGCGATGATGCAGGCCTACGCCGAGGGCTGGGAGCTGCTGGAGAAGGTCGACTCCGTGGACAACGTCCGCGAGGTCTTCCGCTCCTGGCAGGAGGGCACGGTCATCCGCTCCTGGCTGCTGGACCTGGCCGTCAACGCGCTCGACGACGACGAGCACCTGGACGAGCTGCGCGGTTACGCACAGGACTCCGGTGAGGGACGCTGGACTGTGGAGGCCGCGATCGACAACGCGGTGCCGCTGCCGGCGATCACGGCGTCGCTGTTCGCGCGGTTCGCGTCCCGGCAGGACGACTCGCCGCAGATGAAGATGATCGCCGCGCTGCGCAACCAGTTCGGTGGTCACGCGGTGGAAAAGAAGTAGGCAACACCCGAAGGTTGGGGAGGTCGGCGAACGACCATGCACGTCACGCATCTGTCGCTGGCCGACTTCCGTTCCTATGCCCGGGTCGAGGTCCCGCTGGACCCGGGCGTCACCGCCTTCGTCGGCCCCAACGGGCAGGGGAAGACCAATCTCGTCGAGGCGGTCGGCTATCTGGCCACCCTCGGCAGTCACCGGGTCTCCTCGGACGCCCCCCTGGTGCGCATGGGCGCCGACCGGGCGGTGGTCCGGGCGCAGGTGCGGCAGGGCGAGCGGCAGCAGCTGATCGAGCTGGAGCTGAACCCGGGCAAGGCCAACCGTGCCCGGATCAACAGGTCGTCGCAGGTCAGGCCGCGTGACGTGCTGGGCATCGTGCGGACCGTGCTGTTCGCGCCCGAGGACCTCGCCCTGGTCAAGGGCGACCCCGGTGAGCGGCGCCGGTTCCTCGACGAGCTGATCACCGCCCGCTCCCCGCGCATGGCCGGGGTGCGCTCGGACTACGACCGGGTCCTCAAGCAGCGCAACACCCTGCTGAAGTCGGCCGCGCTCGCCCGGCGGCACGGTGGCCGCACGATGGACCTGTCCACGCTCGACGTCTGGGACCAGCACCTGGCGCGAGCGGGCGCCGAACTGCTGGCGCAGCGTCTGGACCTGATCGCCGCGGTGCAGCCGCTGGCCGACAAGGCGTACGAGCAGCTCGCTCCCGGCGGTGGTCCCGTCGCGCTGGAGTACAAGCCGTCGGCGCCCGGCGAGGCGCACACGCGCGAGGACCTCTACGAGCAGCTGACGGCAGCGCTGGCCGAGGCCCGCAAACAGGAGATCGAGCGGGGTGTCACCCTGGTCGGCCCGCACCGGGACGACCTGCTGCTGAAGCTCGGTCAGCTGCCCGCCAAGGGATACGCCTCCCACGGCGAGTCCTGGTCGTACGCGCTGGCGTTGCGCCTGGCGTCGTTCGACCTGCTGCGCGCCGAGGGCAACGAGCCGGTGCTGGTGCTCGACGACGTCTTCGCCGAGCTGGACGCGCGCCGCCGGGAGCGGCTGGCCGAACTCGTGGCGCCCGGTGAGCAGGTGCTGGTGACCGCCGCCGTGGACGACGACGTGCCGCACGTGCTGGCGGGGGCGCGGTTCGCCGTGGCGGAGGGGACGGTGGAGCGCGTATGAGCACCGACGGGCCGGCCCCCGGGAACGCCGGGGACGACCAGGGCAAGGGCGGCAGGGCTCCCGAGCCGTCCGGGGTGGACCTGGCACGGGTGGCGCTGAGGGCGGCGCGGGAGGCGGCACGCGCGCGGGGGGACGCGGCGCAGCAGAAGCGGCAGGCGCGGCGCGGGGGGCTGCGTTCCGGTGCGCGCGCCGACGGTCGCGACCCGATGGCGCTGGGGTCGGCGATCAACCGGCTGATCACGGAGCGCGGCTGGGAGACGCCGGCCGCCGTGGGCGGTGTGATGGGCCGCTGGCCGCAGATCGTGGGCGAGGACGTGGCCAAGCACTGCGTGCCCGAGCGGTACGACGAGGACGAGCGGGTACTGGTCGTGCGGTGCGACTCGACGGCCTGGGCGACGAATCTGCGGCTGCTCGCCCCGACGCTGGTCGCCCGGCTCAACGAGGACCTCGGGCACGGCTCGGTCCGGGTGATCAAGGTGCACGGTCCGGGAGGTCCTGGCGGTTCCGCCCGGCGGTACGGACCGCTGCGCGCGCCGGGCAGCAAGGGGCCCGGGGACACCTACGGGTGACTCGCCCGCCCGCACTGCGGGTTGGTGAGGTACCTCACATTTTCGGGCGTCGAGGGCCGGTGCGGGCCGTCGGCGCCCGGCTCGTCGTACCCCCGCACAGGGTTGCGAATCCCGATCTGACTCCCAAGTAGCCAAGGGTTGACGCCTCGAAGCGCTGAGTGCCGCCGTGAGCCTCTTGAGGCCCCCTTCCGTATATCGGGAGTCGGGAGAGGCTCGTTCAGGGCGGCACATGCGAACTCAGGCACCGGCAAACCCCCATCAGTGTCAGTGCTACCGGTAGAATGGAAGACAATCCCGCCCCGAACGTGGGGACCGTCCGGGACAAGCTGAGCAACGCTGATCAAGGCTTACCAACGCAACATGCCGCAGCCGCTCCGGCAACCCGCCGACGAGCCCGGCTCGTGCTGTGCCAGAAAGGGCGCTTCGTGGCCGATTCCGGCAACCCCAACGAGAACAACCCGTCCACCGACACCGGCGTGAACGACGCGGTGAGCACCGTCAGCGCAGAGGCTCATGCCTCGTACGACGCCAGTGCCATCACCGTCCTCGAGGGTCTGGACGCGGTCCGCAAGCGACCCGGTATGTACATCGGCTCGACCGGTGAGCGCGGCCTGCACCACCTGGTGCAGGAGGTCGTGGACAACTCCGTCGACGAGGCGCTGGCCGGGTACGCGGACACCATCGACGTGACGATCCTCGCCGACGGCGGTGTCCGGGTCGTCGACAACGGCCGTGGCATCCCGGTGGGCATCGTCCCCTCCGAGGGCAAGCCCGCCGTCGAGGTCGTGCTGACCGTTCTGCACGCGGGCGGCAAGTTCGGCGGCGGCGGTTACGCGGTCTCCGGCGGTCTGCACGGCGTGGGTGTCTCCGTCGTCAACGCCCTCTCCACGAAGGTGTCCGTGGAGGTCAGGACCGACGGCTACCGCTGGACCCAGGACTACAAGCTGGGCGTCCCCACGGCACCGCTGGCCCGGCACGAGGCCATCGAGGAGACCGGCACGTCGGTCACCTTCTGGGCCGACGGCGACATCTTCGAGACCACCGAGTACTCCTTCGAGACGCTCTCCCGGCGCTTCCAGGAGATGGCCTTCCTCAACAAGGGCCTGAAGATCAACCTCACTGACGAGCGCGAGTCGGCGAAGGCCACCGCCGGCGCGGACGAGGCGGGCGAGGACGAGAAGCACGAGGTCAAGAGCGTCTCGTACCACTACGAGGGCGGCATCGTCGACTTCGTGAAGTACCTCAACTCCCGCAAGGGAGAGCTGGTGCACCCCACCGTGATCGACCTCGAGGCCGAGGACAAGGACAAGAGCCTGTCCCTCGAGGTCGCGATGCAGTGGAACGGCGGCTACACCGAGGGCGTGTACTCCTTCGCCAACATCATCCACACGCACGAGGGCGGCACGCACGAGGAGGGCTTCCGGGCGGCGCTCACCTCGCTGATCAACAAGTACGCGCGCGACAAGAAGCTGCTGCGCGACAAGGACGACAACCTCACGGGTGACGACATCCGCGAGGGTCTGACCGCGATCATCTCGGTCAAGCTCAGCGAGCCCCAGTTCGAGGGCCAGACCAAGACGAAGCTGGGCAACACCGAGGTGAAGACCTTCGTGCAGAAGGTCGTCTACGAGCACCTGACCGACTGGCTCGACCGCAATCCGAACGAGGCCGCGGACATCATCCGCAAGGGCATCCAGGCGGCCACCGCGCGGGTGGCGGCCCGCAAGGCGCGTGACCTGACCCGCCGCAAGGGCCTGCTCGAGTCGGCGTCCCTGCCGGGCAAGCTGTCCGACTGCCAGTCGAACGACCCGACCAAGTGCGAGATCTTCATCGTCGAGGGCGACTCCGCCGGCGGTTCGGCCAAGTCCGGCCGGAACCCGCAGTACCAGGCGATCCTCCCGATCCGCGGCAAGATCCTCAACGTGGAGAAGGCGCGCATCGACCGGATCCTGCAGAACCAGGAGATCCAGGCGATGATCTCCGCGTTCGGCACGGGCGTGCACGAGGACTTCGACATCGAGAAGCTCCGCTATCACAAGATCATCCTGATGGCGGACGCCGACGTCGACGGCCAGCACATCAACACCCTGCTGCTGACCTTCCTGTTCCGTTTCATGCGGCCGCTGGTCGAGGCCGGTCACGTGTACCTGTCGCGTCCGCCGCTCTACAAGATCAAGTGGGGCCGCGACGACTTCGAGTACGCGTACTCGGACCGCGAGCGCGACGCGCTGATCGAGATGGGCCGCCAGGCCGGCAAGCGCATCCGCGAGGACTCCGTGCAGCGCTTCAAGGGTCTCGGTGAGATGAACGCCGAGGAACTGCGCATCACCACCATGGACCAGGAGCACCGCGTGCTCGGCCAGGTCACGCTCGACGACGCCGCGCAGGCCGACGACCTGTTCTCGGTGCTGATGGGCGAGGACGTCGAGGCCCGGCGCGCGTTCATCCAGCGCAACGCCAAGGACGTCCGCTTCCTCGACATCTGAGTCGGTCTCAGCTGACCGCACCAGGAAGGACCTTCACCAGCAATGACCGACGAGAACACCCCTGTGACGACGCCCGAGGGCGACGCCCTGGCGATGCGTGTCGAGCCCGTCGGGCTCGAGACGGAGATGCAGCGCTCGTACCTCGACTACGCGATGTCCGTCATCGTCTCGCGTGCGCTGCCCGACGTCCGTGACGGCCTCAAGCCCGTGCACCGCCGGGTGCTGTACGCCATGTACGACGGCGGCTACCGCCCCGAGCGCGGCTTCTACAAGTGCGCCCGCGTCGTCGGCGACGTCATGGGCAACTACCACCCCCACGGCGACAGCTCCATCTACGACGCCCTGGTGCGCCTCGCCCAGCCGTGGTCGATGCGGATGCCGCTCGTCGACTCCAACGGCAACTTCGGCTCGCCGGGCAACGACCCGGCGGCGGCCATGCGGTACACCGAGTGCAAGATGGCGCCGCTGTCGATGGAGATGGTCCGCGACATCGACGAGGAGACCGTCGACTTCACGGACAACTACGACGGCCGCTCCCAGGAGCCGACCGTCCTGCCCGCCCGGTTCCCGAACCTGCTGATCAACGGTTCGGCCGGTATCGCGGTCGGCATGGCGACCAACATCCCGCCGCACAACCTGCGCGAGGTCGCGGCCGGCGCCCAGTGGTACCTGGAGAACTACGAGGCCTCCCACGAGGAGCTGCTGGACGCGCTGATCGAGCGCATCAAGGGCCCCGACTTCCCGACCGGCGCCCTGGTGGTGGGCCGCAAGGGCATCGAGGAGGCCTACCGCACCGGGCGCGGCTCGATCACCATGCGCGCGGTCGTCGAGGTCGAGGAGATCCAGAACCGCCAGTGCCTGGTGGTCACGGAGCTGCCGTACCAGACCAACCCCGACAACCTCGCGCAGAAGATCGCCGACCTGGTGAAGGACGGCAAGATCGGCGGCATCGCGGACGTCCGCGACGAGACGAGCTCCCGCACCGGCCAGCGCCTGGTCATCGTGCTCAAGCGGGACGCGGTCGCCAAGGTCGTGCTGAACAACCTCTACAAGCACACCGACCTCCAGACGAACTTCGGCGCCAACATGCTGGCGCTGGTCGACGGGGTGCCGCGCACCCTCTCCCTGGACGCGTTCATCCGGCACTGGGTGAACCACCAGATCGAGGTCATCGTCCGGCGCACGAAGTTCCGCCTGCGCAAGGCGGAGGAGCGCGCGCACATCCTGCGCGGTCTGCTCAAGGCCCTGGACGCCATCGACGAGGTCATCGCCCTGATCCGGCGCAGCGACACCGTCGAGATCGCGCGCGGGGGCCTGATGGACCTCCTGGAGATCGACGAGATCCAGGCCAACGCCATCCTCGAGATGCAGCTGCGGCGACTGGCCGCCCTGGAGCGGCAGAAGATCGTCCAGGAGCACGACGAACTCCAGGCGAAGATCAGCGAGTACAACGAGATCCTCGCCTCGCCGGTCCGCCAGCGGGGGATCGTCAGTGCGGAGCTGGCCGCGCTCGTCGAGAAGTACGGCGACGACCGCAAGACCAAGCTGATCCCGTACGAGGGCGACATGTCCATCGAGGACCTGATCGCCGAGGAGGACATCGTCGTCACGGTCACCCGCGGCGGCTACATCAAGCGCACCAAGACCGACGACTACCGGGCCCAGAAGCGCGGCGGCAAGGGCGTGCGCGGCACGAAGCTCAAGGAAGACGACATCGTCAACCACTTCTTCGTGTCCACCACCCACCACTGGCTGCTGTTCTTCACCAACAAGGGCCGGGTCTACCGGGTCAAGGCCTACGAGCTGCCGGACGCCGGCCGCGACGCGCGTGGCCAGCACGTGGCCAACCTGCTGGCCTTCCAGCCGGACGAGACCATCGCCCAGATCCGCGCGATCCGCGACTACGAGGCGGTGCCCTACCTGGTCCTGGCCACCAAGGCAGGCCTGGTGAAGAAGACGCCGCTGAAGGACTACGACTCGCCGCGCGCCGGTGGTGTCATCGCCATCAACCTGCGCCAGCAGGAGGACGGCAGCGACGACGAACTGATCGGCGCCGAACTCGTCTCGGCCGAGGACGATCTGCTCCTGGTCAGCAAGAAGGCGCAGTCGATCCGGTTCACCGCCTCCGACGACACGTTGCGTCCGATGGGCCGTGCCACCTCGGGCGTCAAGGGCATGAGTTTCCGCGAAGGGGACGAGCTGCTCTCGATGAATGTTGTTCGAGCCGGTACGTTCGTGTTCACTGCCACCGACGGCGGTTACGCGAAGCGGACCTCCGTCGACGAGTACCGCGTCCAGGGCCGCGGCGGTCTCGGCATCAAGGCTGCCAAGATCGTCGAGGACCGTGGGTCGCTCGTGGGTGCGCTGGTGGTCGAGGAGAACGACGAGATCCTCGCCATCACACTCTCGGGCGGTGTGATTCGTACGCGAGTCAGCGGAGTCAGGGAGACGGGCCGTGACACCATGGGCGTCCAACTGATCAATCTGGGCAAGCGCGATGCCGTCGTGGGGATCGCGCGCAACGCCGAGGCGGGACGCGAGGCGGAGGAGGTCGACGGCGATGTCGTCGTCGACGAGACCGCCGAGGGTGTCGCGACCACCGGCACGGACGAGGGTGAGGCGCCCTCGGCCGAGTAGCACGAGGAGAGAGTCATCGTGAGCGGAGCCACGGGCGCCGGATCGGCCAGTACCCCCAGGGGTGCGGAGACGGACGGCGGCCGTGGCTCCGCCGCGCGTGCGACGGATCCGCACACGACTCAGCTGCGCAAGATCGACGACGGCGCGACCGGCTCGCACGCGTCTGACACTCATGGATCCCAGGGGGGAACTGTGACGGACACCAGAGGCTCGCAGGCCCGGCAGGCGGCCTCGCCGCTGCCCGGGGAACGGCAGCCCCAGCAGGCCGGCGGGCCGTACCACCCGCCGCAGGCCTACCAGACCCAGGGCGGCAACCCGTCCGCGGCCGCGTCGCGCCGCCCGCGCACCGGTGCACGCACCACGCCCCGCGTCCGCAAGGCACGGCTGCGCGTGGCCAAGGCCGACCCGTGGTCGGTGATGAAGGTGAGCTTCCTGCTCTCCATCGCGCTCGGCGTCTGCACGATCGTGGCCTCCGCCGTGCTGTGGATGGTCATGGACGCCATGGGCGTCTTCTCGACGGTCGGCGGCACGATCTCCGAGGCCACCGGCTCGAACGAGTCCAACGGCTTCGACCTGCAGTCCTTCCTGTCGCTGCCCAACGTGCTGATGTTCACGACGATCATCGCGGTGATCGACGTCGTCCTCGCGACGGCTCTCGCCACGCTCGGCGCGTTCATCTACAACCTGTCCGCCGGCTTCGTCGGCGGCGTGGAGCTGACGCTCGCCGAGGACGAGTGATCCGCGCGGGCGGTCCGGCGACAACCGATTTTGGGACTGCCCACCTCGTGCGCTAATCTTCAGGAGTCAGCGCGCGGGACACACACCGCAGAGCGCGGCGGGGCTATAGCTCAGTTGGTTAGAGCGCATCCCTGATAAGGATGAGGCCACAGGTTCAAATCCTGTTAGCCCCACCAGCGTAAAGACCCCCAGTCGATAGCGACTGGGGGTCTTTGACATCCACGGCTGACATCAGCCGATGAGTGGATCTTCCAGAAGTTCGGCGAGCATGCCCACCGCTTCCCGCTCACTGTCGCCGACAACGTGCGTGTAGACGTCCATGGTCATGCTGATCTGGCTATGCCGGAGGATCGCCTGAGCGACCTTGGGATGCACCTTCAGGAACGCGAGCAGGGTCCCGCATGTGTGGCGAGCGAGGCGGACCGTGATGCGGCGGACGCCGGCCCGCTTGACGAGCCGATCGAAGGTGCGGGAGAAGCCCACCGGGTCGATCATGCCGCCGTGGTCGGCGGAGAAGATCAAGTCATGGTCCGGCTCCTGCGACCAGTGCTCACCGGCGATCTTCCGTTCCAGCTCTTGCAGCTCTCGCCGTTCTTCCAGGGCGCGGGCACAGAACTCGGGGAGCGGGAGCACGGCCTGTGAGGACTCCGTTTTGAGGTCCTTGAGGACCAGGCCGGCGCCCTTGACGCGCTGGACCTGCTTGACCGGGGTGAAGTGGCCGGCCTCGAAGTCGATGTCCTGCCAGCGCAGCCCGAGCACCTCGCTGCGGCGGAGCCCGAGGACCAGGACGAGAACACAGGCCGCGTATAGCCGGTGGGCGCGGACCGAGCGCAGGAATGCGATGGCTTCCCGAGCGTTCCACGCCGTGCCCCTGTCCTTGCTGACCTTGGGCATGTCGACCAGCAGCGCGACGTTCCGCGTGACCAGCTCCTCACGCATGGCCCGGTTGAGAGCATTACGGAGGACGCGCAGGACCTCGAAGCGGGCCGAGGCGCCGACCTTCTCCCGGGTCAGCGTGGCCATGAACGCCCGAATCTGTGCAGGGGTGAGCTTGACCAGCGGTTTCCTGCCGAGATGAGGCAGCAGGTACAGCCGCACCTTGGACTCGTACTTCACGTACGTGTTGTGCTCACGCTCCGGAGCGACGATGTGCTCCAGCCAGTAGGCCAGCCAGTCCCCGAGTGTCCAGGACCGAGACGGCACAGGGACGCCGTTGCGCTCTTGGTCCTGAAGCTTGCCCAGCTTCTCGTTCGCTTCATCCCACGTCCGGCCGTACACGTACTTACGGACCCGGTTGCCGTCCGTGTCGGTCACGTAGGCGGCACCGTGGTACCGGCCATCGGACCGCTTTGTGATCGTGCCGCCGCCGTTGGGTCGACGCTTCGCCATCAGGCAGCCTCCCCGATCTGGCCGGCGATGAAGTCACGCACCGCGTGGTCCGGGATGCGGCGGCATCCGTCGACCTTGATCGATACGAGCCGGTGGGTGCGGATCAAGTCGTAGACCTTGGTCCGGCCCACCTTCAGCCGCGCCATGACCTCGGGCACGGTCAGGAGTTCGGGGGCGGCGGTGGTCATGTTGCGGCTCCTTCCAGGTCGAGCAGGGCGGGTAGTTCCTCGCGGGCAATCTCGCGGTTGTGCTGGATGTCGCGGCGGATGTTGGCGGCGAGCCAGGATTCGCCTGGGGTGTGGCCATGGCCGGCGTAGGTCCAGTGGGCGAGGGTGAGCGTGGTTGCTTCCTCGTCGGGGTCGGGTAGGCCGAGGGCGGCGCGTTGTTGGGCGGCGCGGTAGTCGGCGCGGGTCTGGCGGAGGGCGCCGAGGGTGGTGGAGTAGCGGCGGGATTTGGTGGAGAAGTGGCCGCGGAAGCCGAGCATGTGGGCCCAGTCGCGGAGCTTGCGGTCGGGGTAGAGCGCGTGGAGGTCCAGGCAGGCCGCGATGAGCCGGGCCGGGTGGTCGGCGACGCCGAGGAGGGCCAGGGCCTCTTTGTTGCCGATGCGGCGGTCTACGGTGCCAGTGGTCTCGGCGGCTTTGGTGGCGTACTTGGCGACGTAGGAGGCAACGGCCTGTTCGGTGATGTCCTCGCCGTCACCGAAGGCCCGGATGGGGCGTACGTCGAGCTGTGTGCCCCAGCGCAGAGTGCGGGCGGGCTGGTCTCCCGCAGGCGGTACGTCGACAGCGACGCGGGCGGCGGCGGCATGGATGGCGTCGGTGAGCAGGTCGAGGGTGGCCCAGGCCGGCGGTGGGTCGTCGGGCCCGTCGGGTCCGTCGAAGCGGATCACGGCGTGGAAGTGGACGGCGCCGCGCTTCTGGTACTCGGCGACCTTGCCGAAGGAAACCCGGGACTGCTCCTTCGCGTCCTTCTGCGTGAGCCCGGCGCGCTTGGCGATCTCGCGGCGCAGGTAGATCGTGAAGTAGCGCCACAGCTCGGAGGCGTGGTTGTTCCACAGCACCGCGCCCGTGTAGTCGTATCTGTCGGGGTCGATCGGGGTGCCCAGCTCGGGGACATCTTCGCCGTGGTGGGTGCCGCAGCGGCAGGGTCGGTTGCCGGGCCGGTTGTGGACCGGGCCGAACGAGGGGGCGGTGAGGGTGGCGAACACCCGCGGGTGGTCCCGAATGGTGTCCGGGGTGCCCTTGGCCGGGTCACCGACGAGGCCGGCGCGGATCAGGTGGTAGGTGTCTCCGGCGTACGTCCAGGCACAGGACGGACAGCGGGAGGCCCGGCGGTTGCCGCAGGCTAGGCGGAGCCGTCCGCCGGGTTCGGTGTCGGTCGAGTAAGAGTGCAGGACCTGCCCCGTGGTGGCGTCGCGGGTGACGGTGGAGCCTCGCAGGTGGATGGGGTCGGAGCAGCCGCCGGTGCGGCGGATCTGGTCTTGGATGCGGTCGAAGCCGGTGGACCCGGCCAGCCTCAGCACGTCGGCGAGGGTGGCCGGGTCCAGGCCCGCCATGGTGGCGGTGTCGGTCACGTGGTCACCTCCCGACGCGGTTCAGGGCGGCAGGGGTGGTGTGGCCGGTGCCCTTGCAGCTCAGGCAGGCGATGCGGAGGGTGGCGCGGGTGCCGTCGTCGTTCCGGGTGCCGGTGGTGATGGCGGCGGTGGCGAAGCCGTCGCAGTCGCGGCAAACGCGCGTGTTCTGGACGTGCTGGGGCATGATGAGCCTTCCCTTTCGGGTCCGTTGGATCTGGATGGGGTGCAGGCGCCCGGAGCGGCGGAAGTTTGGCGACCGAGGCCGCTCCGGGGGCCGTTCAGTTGTGGACGTTGCGCCTTCCGTGGCCCTTGGCCGCGTACATCCCGGCGTCAGCTGCGGACAGTGCGTCGGTGAGGGCCGGAACCGGCAGGTCGGCGCGGTGGCAGAGGCCGACCGAGGCGGAGACCGGCAGAAGGCGGCCGTCGAAGGCGACCGGCCGGCCGAGGGCTGCTTGCAGCGCGGTCGTTCCGGGGGTGCGGACGGGGTCGGTGACGATGGCGGCGAACTCGTCTCCGCCAAGGCGGGCAGCGATGCCGTTGCTGCCGCACCAGTCACGCAGCCGACGGGCGGTCGCAGTGAGGACGGCGTCACCGGCGGCATGGCCGTGTGTGTCGTTGATGGCCTTGAAGTCGTCCAGGTCGATCAGGGCGACGAGCGCGGCCGGGTGCTTGCCGAGCAGGTGTTCGGCGCGGGTGGTGAATCCGGCACGGGTGTGCAGGCCGGTCAGCGGGTCACGGCGGGCGGTGGCCAGACGGCGCAGGAGGAGACTGCCGTGAAGGGCCCAGCCGAGGGCCGGTAAGGCGGCGGCGATCACGGTCTCCACGGCTCACCGTCCCTTGTGCATGTCGTTGACGAGCAGGCGCAGGACGACGGCGACCAGGGCGACGGAGACCCCGGTGACGGCCACGGCCAGGAGCATGGAGACCAGGACCGCGCCGACGACCAGGACGACGGCGGTGCCGCCGCCGACGAGGGCGAGCGTTGTGCCGGGCGTGAGCTGGATCGTGGGCCGGGTCGAGGCCGGGGCGAGGGTGGCCGGCGGCGATGCCGGGGTGCCCGGCGTGATGCTGGTCGGTTCCACCACGGTGGGCGGGGTGACCAGGCCCGTGGGCTGCGGCATGGTCGGGAGCTTGGGGCGGAACATGGGCGGATCTCCTTTCGCGGGTTACTTGACGGCGGTGCCGATGACCGGGGACAGGAGGCTGTCGGCGAGGAGGTAGCCGCCGAGGAGGAGCACGGCCACGAGCCACCAGGGCGGGCGGATGAGCTTGACGCCGAGGAAGCCGACGACGAGCAGGGCGAGCCAGAGCGGTACGTCCATGGCGATCTCCCGTCAGGCCTTGCAGCGGTGGGTGCGGGCGGCGAGTTCGGCGGCGGAGCGGTTGTGGTAGTCGGCGGAGAAGCCGCAGCGCGGGGCGGTGCAGGCGGCGGTGTGCATCTCCCGGCCGCGGCCGTCGTAGTAGGTGCCGACCTGCACGGGCCCGATCCGAATGCGGTCGCGGAAGCGGCGGTAGGCGGTCATGGGTGGTTCTCCTTCCTGGTCAGGTGAGCTGGAGTTGGGCGGCGATGGCGTCGGTCATCGGAGCGGGCAGGCCGAGCCGGGTCGAGAGAACGTCGGCAGGCATCGGGGCGCCGGTAGACGCCTTGTGGGCGTCGGCGATCTTCCGAGCGTGGTCCAGCAGCGCGGCCGGTACCGCCGGCGCGGTGGGCGCGGGCTGTGGCGGTGCCGGTGTCAGCTCGGGCGCAGCAGGATCCGGGACGGGCACGGGAGTGTCGATGCGGTTCACGTCGGCTTCCGACACGATCGGTTCGTCGTCCACAGGGTCTGCCGGGGCGGGTTTGTCGGTGGGGGTGTGCACGAGGAGGGTTCCGCCGAGGAAGGCCAGGGCGGGCCATCCGGCGACGAGGATGCGCAGCCAGTCGGGCACGTGGGCCAGGTCGAGGAGTCCGGCGGTCGCGATGTTGGCGCCGAGCGACGCGAACAGGGCGATGACGAACCAGGTCCAGGCCGAGCGGTCCCGGCGGGCCGTGCGCAGTCGGCGCCAGGCGGCGACCAGGAGCAGGTCGACGGAGACCGGGTAGGCCCAGGCTTTCCAGCCGGACTGTCCGGCTGCTTCAGCCAGGTCGTGCAGGTGGGCGAAGGACAGGGCGCCGGCGATGACGGCTTGGACCAGCACGGCGTCGACGCGGATCGAGCGGGACATGGGGCACCTCCCTTCGAGGGGGATTGGGCCGGGACGGGCGGGGAGCAGGGTCCGGCCGCCCGGTCCCGGCGGTCAGTCGGTGACCGGGCGGGGCTTGACCAGCGAAGGACCGTCCGCCGGCGCCTCGGTGGGCACGAGGGGCCGGAACGGGTCGAGGGCGGGGAAGTCCGGGACCAGGTGGGCGAATTCCCGACAGGTGTCGACCACGTCCGCACGCGTCGTGTGCGGGGTGCGGATCTTCGACCAGCCGCCCGTCGAGTCGACGGCGACCGCGGTGCCGGGGCGTTCCATCGGGATCAGGCCGGCGGCCGGTACGGCGTCCGGGGCCACGTCGGCCAGGCCCATTTCTGCGGTCTGCTTGTCGTTGACGCGGTGCACGACGCGGCCGGTGAGCTGGGCACGGAGCATGGTGGCGCCCTTGCCCAGCTCGGAGCCGAACCGCTGCCCGCAGATCTCCAGGTAGATCCCGATCGCGCGGGCCATCTGCGCCAGGCGGATCAGGGCGGTGACGATCCGCTCGCGGCGTTCCTCGTCCTTCTTCGCCGAGATCAGGAACAGTTCCGCCACCTCGTCCACCAGGACGACGACCGGCACCGGCCGCAAAGGTTCGGGCAGCTCCCACACGTCGGAGACGCCGTGCAGGCTGAGCAGGTCGAAGCGGTCTTCCATCTCCGCCACGAGGACCGCCAGGAGGGATGCGGCATCGTCGGGGTTGGTGACCAGCGCCGACAGCCGAGAGGCGAACGCGGACTGCTCGACCCCGCGCTTGCAGTCGATGCCGACCAGCGCCACCGGCAACTGAGCCAGGCCCCTGATCAGGTTGCGCTGATACATCGACTTGCCCGAGTGATTCGCCCCGAGCGTCAGCGCCATCGGGGCTTTGCGATAGTCCCGCTCGAACGCGGTCCCGTCCTCCCTCAGCGCCACCGGCACTACCAGGTCGTGCGGGGCGGCCTTGCGTGGCATCCTCACCCGGCGCAGCACGTCATAGCCGGTCATGCGCAGTTCCACGAACCCGGGCTTGGTCTCCACCACGGTCACGGAGTGCACACCCCAGGCGTGCCGCAGCCGCTCGGAGGAGGCGATCACGTCGGCGGGTTCCAGGCCGGCCGGAAGCCGCAGCGTGACCCGCAGCCCGGTCGACGTGGGCCGAACCCGGCGGATCCTCGGCGGTACCGGCTGCACCTCGCGACGAGCGACGTTGCGGGTCATGAACGCCCGCAGGCCAGACGGCTGAACCGTCAGCCCACACACGTCCATGGTCGACCGGTACGAGAGAGCGAACCGGCCCCAGGCGAGCGGCATGCCCACCAGCGACCAGTACACCCGCGGGGCCCGCGCCTTCGCGAAGCCGACACCGCCGGCGCCCGCTAACGCTCCCGTGGCCTCCAGCCACACCGTCAGGTCAGCCATGATCAAGCCGCCGGGGTGATCGCGACCGCGCTGAACGCGATACCCGAACGCTTCTCGCCCTTGATCACGTTCTCCCAGTCCTTGGCCTTCAGGCCCACGACCCGCACCGGCATGCCCGGCGCCAGGCCCTCCGGGAGACCGGTCTCCGGGATCGAGACCTTGAGGAGGTTGCCCTCCCCCTCGTCCGAAACCAGCAGCCCCACGACCGACATGGGCAGACCCTCCTGGTTCAGGGCTCGCTCGCCGGTGTGGAAGTTCTTCACCTTCGGCTCCGGGGCCGTGGCCACGAACACCACAGCGGTCTGAAGGTCGATCTTGAACGACGGCATAGCTCACTCCAGAGCAGGTCAGAGTTAGGCCCCTTGGACCTCTTGCTCAACTTGTTGGTACAAGCTGATGCCTAGAGATTGACCCACTGAAAGTGAGGCGTCAAGCACTTCGCGCGAACATGTACCAACAAGTTGAGCGAGTGCGTCATGATGGGAGCATGAGCAAGCAGCCGAAGTACCAGCAGGTGGCCGACGCGCTGCGTCGTGAGATCGACAACGGCACGTACGCCCCTGGGGACCGGCTACCGTCCGAGGCGGAACTGGCCACCCGGTTCGAAGCTTCCCGGAACACCGTCCGGTCAGGGCTGAGCTTGCTGGTCAGCCAGGGACTCATCACCTCTAGCCAAGGGCTGGGCTACGAGGTCCGGAAGCACGAGGTCTTCGAGCTGAACGCCTCACGCTTCGAGAATCTGACCTTCCCGCAGAACGGCGACGCCTACTCAACCGACGTGACGAACGCCGGCCGCCGACCGCACCAGACGTTCCGGGTAGAAATGACGCCCACGCCTGACTACATTGCCGAGCGTCTGAAGGTAGAGGCTGGGTCCCGTTCCGTACTGCGGTTCTGCCACCGCTTCGTGGATGACGTGCCGTGGTCGACGCAGGCGACGCACTACCCAGATTGGCTGATCCAGGAGGCACCCCGTCTCGCTGAACCAGGCGACATCGACGAGGGCACCACCCGCTATCTGGCAGGCCGAGGCATCGAGCAGGTGGGCTACGCGGACGAGATCTCTACCCGGATGCCGACTCCGGAGGAAGCCCGTCTCTTGGAGATCGGCCCTGGCGTCCCTGTGCTGCTATGGACACGTACCGGCTACACGACCGAGCGCCCCATCCGATGCACGGTGACAACTTTCCGCGGCGACCTCAACCGAATGAACTACGAGATCGGCGACCTGTCCGCCCGGAATGAGAACGACGTCAAGTGAGAATCACCAGCGCTACCTCCATCGACCTTGACCAGCTGCTCAACTTCCGAATGGAGGCTGCGGAGTGGATCAGCAAGCTTGGCAGCGACCAGTGGAGCAGGCCCTACCCGGCTGATCGCCTCTTGGCGACCATCGAGGCCGGGACAGTCTTCATGCTGAGGGATGGGGGGCGTACCGCCGGCACCATCACGCTCACGTCCGAGGCGGAGGAGGGGTTGTGGAGCGCCGAGGAGCTTGAGGAACCTTCGATGTTCGTCAACAAGCTGACGGTCTCGCGGGAGTATGCCGGACGCGAGCTTGGAAGCAGGCTTCTCGACTGGGCTGGTGATCGCGCGTACCGCGCTGGCGCAAAGTGGCTACGACTCGACGCGTGGACCACCAACGAGCGCCTGCAGCGGTACTACCTGGACGAAGGGTTCCAGCACGTGCGGACCGTCCTCGAAGGCAACGCCGTAAACGGTGGACCGCGAGTCTCTGGCTGGCTTGCCCAACGCCCTACCCGGCTTGCCGAACACGGCCTCACCGACGAAACGCCGATCCCTGAACCGCTGCGGACCTGAGCTGTTACAGGTTTCTCTACCTCATCAAGCCCCGGCTGCGCTCCGCTCCGCCGGGCGCGCTTCCCGGCTCCGCTCCGGGCGACGCTCCTGCCTTCGGCCCGCTCCGCCCGCGCTGCGCCGACGCGCGCCCACATATGGATAGGGCCGGCGGCCATGAGTCGAGCACCGCGGGGCGCGGCCTGCGGTCAAGACGATGCCTCCGGCGGGGGATCGGCCGGCACCGGGATGGAGAGGGCCGCCGTCGCTGACCGCGGGTCCGTTGGGGCGTGCGCGGGGAGCTCCCATCCCGTCCACCGTCGACCCAGGCGAAGCCGAGCAGACGCGGCCCATGGCGTCCAGGTCGTTCGTACAGTGGCGCGCTCCACCTGGACGCCATGGACCACGCCCGCTCCACGGTGTGTGGGTCGACGGCGGACGGGATGGGAGCTGGGGTAGTTAGTGGCGTAGGTGGAGCGGACGAAGTGACGATGGGCGTCCTGGATGAGAGCGAGTTCGACACGGAGAACATCGGCGTCACGTACGACCGGGTCGTGGGCAATCCCTGAGCTGCTGAGATGGGGATCCGGGGCAAGGAGCTGTTTGCCCACGTCAGGAGGCTGGGAGCGCCGCAAGTGGCGGCGATGTTTCACGTGAAACATCGTCTGGGCTGATGTCAGTTGAGGCCGTCGAAAACGGACTTGGCTCTCTTATTTGTCAGTGGCGTGCCGTAGAAACGAGGAGCCCAGGCAAGACGTGGGGCGCACCTCGGCATCTGGCGAGAGGCGGGTGCGCCCCAGAGAGTCAGGAGAGTCCGTGTCCGTTCCGACCCTCAGTGTGCCGTTGCCAAACAGCAGCAGCGGCACTCCAAGCACTGTTCCACAGGCCACTGACAACGGCCGATGGTTGCTCATCGTCACCATCGTGGGAGCCATCTGGTGGCGGCAGCGAAGGCTCATGCCCGCGTGGACTCGGGGGTTTCTCATGACTGGTACATGAATCGCTCCCGGCACCTGCTTGAGCCGTAGCCTCCTTCCCGTCCACAAGTAAGGGATGCAATGCAACTTTGCAGCTTACTGGTGGGTGGGATGTGATGTAGCGCGTCGATTGGATGAGGCGATCTTGGTGAGGCTGCCAACTTTTTCTTCCTCACAGGATGGGGATGGAAGAAATCGCTGGTCATCCCCCTACTGAGCCCAACGGCAGATGGTTACACACAGGCTCATCCCGTGGGTCGTCCACAGCGCAGCGTCAAGTGTCCCCAGAAGACGGAGAGTTGTGCGCAGTGCCTGTGGATAACCAGATTGGTGCGCGGTGACGACCGTGCCACTATCAACAGGCCGATCGGCGTAACCGCGTTCCTGAGCGGTGCAGTTGGCCGGCGCGTGTGTCCGCAGAGATCGCGTTGGAGGGACGGACCCTGCCTCGCGGCGGATCACATAAGAGCTGAGGCACCCGAGCATCTTTGGCGAGAGACGGGTGCCCCAGGAGAGACCAAGGAGACGGCACATGGCCGGATTGGCCCTCGACGTACGCAACACCGTTCTCGGTGCGCTTACCCCGTGGACTGTTCCACAGGGCACTCGCGCTCGCAATCTAGTAGTTCTTGGCGCCTTGATCGCAGGCTGTGTGATCAACGGTGACACTCTTACTGGTGTCCTGCGCCAAGCGACCTGGCTGGTCGTAACGGTGATCGTGCTGATCATCGTCCGAGCCGTCGAAGGTGTGGCTTTGCAGCTCATGAGCCGAGACCGGCCAGGAAGGACGGCGGGTGCTTTGCGCGGTACGGCCTGACCTCCATGTCAAGGTGCCCACCGATGTCTGACATCAACGTCTGACACCAACAGCGACGACCGAATCCGACTTAGGACGGGCACCTGCGGTCAGGGCACCAGCCCACTTCAGAGGGCTTCCTCGGCGAGACTGGTCCCGCGATCGACCTGATAAGGATGAGGCCACAGGTTCAAATCCTGTTAGCCCCACCAGCGTAAAGACCCCCGGACCACTGGTCCGGGGGTCTTGCTGCATCTCCGCAGCTGGGCCGTGGCGCGGTCTCAGGCTGATCGTGGTGGTGTTCCGGTGCGCTTGGTGAGCAGTCCCGCGAGCAGCATGACGATCAGGCTGATTCCCACGCCGCACAGTGTCCACAGCACCCGGTAGCCCTCGGCCGATTCGTCGGAGGGCTGTGCCAGGTCCACCAGGATGAGTACGCCGGCGGCGATGGCCGCACTGTAGAGGGCGTAGTTCCAGAAGCGGATCCCGGCTCCGTGCATGAGGAGGACGAGAGCCACCACTTCGAGTCCGCGACGCACCGCGAACAGTCTGAGTCCGTGTTCACTCGCGGGCACCCACAGCAGCAACGCGGCCGTGCCGGCGCCGATCAGGGCGCCGATGAGGCGCTGCGCGCCGGCCAGCGCGGCCTGCTCCAGGCTCGGTTTCAACGCGATCATGGCAGCGATCGGGATCCAGTAGCCGTACGACAGGTCCAGTCCGAACGCCAGCGCGACGGTTCCGGCGATGACCACGGCGCGGATCAGCGCGAACAGCACCAGCGGGCCGGTCAGCTTCCTCCTGGACGTGTCGCCCGGCAGCTCCGAGAAGGGCTGGTCCCGGTCCCTACGCCCCCGGATGAGCCACCCGAGGAACGCCGCCGTGATCCACAGGGCCGCTCCTCCGGTCCAGGAGAGCACCTGAGCCCAGACGTAACTGGTGATGCGAGCCTCATCGTGGATGCCGGCCTCGAAACCGACGCCGACGATGAACCAGATGTTGAGAAGCAGGGCATCGACGAATCTGCGCACCCCGAACGCGGCCGTCAGTCCGGCCGCCAGCGTGACCACGAAGGACACGAGGACCAGCCGGCCCCAGGCGTCCGAGCCGATGCCGAAGGCCAGCGCGGTCACCCCGGCGCCGGCCAGCGCGAAGACGGCGACATGGAGCGCGCGGTGGCCGTAGCCGCCTCCGGGGTCGGCCAGAGCCGCGAACAGCAGGCCGAACAGCGCGCTGAGCAGGTAGACCTCGTGCCCGATCGCCCAGAAGACGAACATCGGCACCAGGGCGGCGTCCAGGAACGCCACCGCTCGCGGCCAGTTCAGCCCGGCAGGGTTGAGCTCGAACACCTTCGACAGCCAGGTCATGACCCTTCCCCGGCCAACGGGCTCTCCTGCGCGTCCGCTCTCCGTGGCCACGACTGCCCCCGTCCTCGAAATGTCCCGTTGGTGGAGGATTCTCTGGTTCTGTCGAGGTCACCGGGGCGCGACCCGCCGTGCGCCGGGAAGGTTCCGGCGTACGGCGACGGCCCGGCTGCTCCGTCGGAGCTGCCGGGCCGTTTCTCGCGTGCGGTGCTGTACGCAATACGCCGTGACGTCAGGGTCGGATGGCGGGGGCGCGGTGCGCCGGGCCGCTCAGCGCTGCAGCGGGACGGTGTGCTGCTCGGCCGGTGAGGTGGCGGTGTCGCACGGGGCGGCGGCGGCCGGCAGGGTCGTGACGGTCGAAGCGGCGTCGGTGAGGGGACGGTGCCGGCAGCTGGGGGCCTTGCCGTGGGCCTCGGCGTGGATGCGCTGTTTCATCGTGGGGGGCAGGGCGCCTGCCCGGGACCAGGACCAGACTGCCGCCGCCGCCGGCTCCGCCGGCTCGGGCGCCGTCTCGGTGTTGCTGTGCGTCTCGGTGTGCGGTACGGCCGCCGCGGCGGTGGTCGTGACGAATCCGAGCGCCGTGCACAGCGCCAGGAAGGCGGTGACGATGGCGGTCCACAGCTTCATGGCCTTGTTCCGGTCCATGGCCCCTCACTTTCGGGTCGGGCGATTTGCGTACTTTCCTCATGATGTGTATGTGGGCCGCGAAGTGGTGGACCCGCGACCGTGGCGCCGCGATGTTCAGATGAACACCACCCGGATGGCCGCAAGGGGGACGAAAAGGTGCGGAGGCGGGAGGAGGACGGGCAAAAGTCACCGTCCGTGGAGATGTGATCACCCTCCGATCGGAACGACTCGGTCCGTATCTATTGCGTTCCGCGGACGGGCAGTTGAGGGCCGACTCAGATCACCGATCGGTATCGGCCGGTGTGTATAGTCGGGCGCCAGAGGTCCCCTACGTCAAGGAAAGACGAGGTAGCGCGGTGAAGAAGCTTCTCCTGGTCGCACTGGCCGCCATCGGCGGGCTCCTCGTGTACCGCCAGATCCAGGCGGATCGCGCCGAGCAGGATCTGTGGACGGAGGCGACCGACTCCGTGCCCACGGGTTCGTGAGTCCGACCGACATCCGGTCCTGAGCAGACCCCGGCCGTCATCACGGTCGGGGTTTTGTGTTGTCCGGAGGGGGCGCGGGGACCACCGGGCGCGCGGCAGGATGGGCCTCGGTCCGTGCGACGGCGAGCGCGAGGGGTGGCGACTGATGGTGCGGTGGTGTACGGCTCGCCGGCGAGTCCGGTCAGGACGTGGCCGCCCGCCGGTGCCGGTGCGTCTGGCCGCCGTGACCGTGGTGCTGGCCACCGTCTCCGTCCTGCCGGGCGGGGCGGCCCTGGCGGCCGACCCGCCGGGCGGCTACGCGTTCGCCCGGGACGCCCAGTGGATCGAGGGCGCGAGCGGCGCGGCGAACGCCCCCTCCCTCGAACCCGGCAGGACGTACCGGGGCCCCCTGCCGCGGACCGGCACGCTCCACTACCGCGTCGAGCTCGACGGGGCCTCGGACACGTACGTCTCCGCCACCGCCGTCCCGGGCGAGGGCGACGAGCTCACCGCCGTCGACGGCGTCCGGCTGTCCGTGGAGGACGCCGACGGGGGCACCTGCTCGTCCGACAGCGCGAGTTTCGGCGCCGCCCGCAGCCCCCGCCCGGTCACGGCCTGGGGCGTACGCGCGGTCTCCGCCGGCGGGAAGCGATGCCAGGACGCCGGGACCTACTACGTCACCGTCGAGCGGTCCCGGCCGCAGGACTCCCCGCCGGACCCCTGGGACCTGGAGCTCACCGTCGTCAGCGAACCGCCCCCGGCCCGCACCGGCGCGACGCGGGCACCCGAGGCGTGGGACTCCGCCTCGCCCGGACCTCTCACGGGCGAGCCCGCACACCGCCGGGGCGGCGGCGGCTTCGCCGAGGCCACCACCGTCGGCCAGGGGGCCTGGAGCGACGACATCCGGCCCGGGCAGACCCTCTTCTACAAGGTGCCCGTCGACTGGGGCCGGCAGCTGTACGCGGCCGCCGAACTCGGCGGCACCGACAGCGGATCGGGCTACACGACCGGCGCGCTGCGTCTGGCCCTGCACAACCCCGTGCGCGGCGAGGTCGTCGACGCCGCCAAGGGGTACACCGGCCGCGGCGTCACGGCCGCTCTCGCTCCCGCGCCGCCGGTGGCGTACGCCAACCGGTACGCCACCGGGGAACGGGTCACCGGGATGCGGTTCGCCGGCGACTACTACCTCGTGGTGCATCTCGCGGCCCAGGTGGCCGACACCTTCGGAGAGGGGCCGTTCCCGCTGGTCCTGCGCCTGCGGCTCGGGGGGACGGCGCAGACCGGGCCGGAGTACGCGGGGAAGTCCGTGCCCGACGGCCTCTTCGAGCTCTCGGCCCTGGAGCGGCAGGCGGCGCCTGCGGGCGGAGCGGCCGGGGAGGACGACGCCGCCATGACGGTGCTCGCCGTCGGCGGGATCGGCGGCGGCAGCGTCCTGCTGGCGGGCCTCGGCGTGTGGACGGCGGTGGCCCGGCGCCGGGCCACGTGACGCGGCCCGGCGGGCCTCAGATGCGGGTCAGGGCCCAGAAGCCCACGGCGTAACAGGCCAGCGCGAGCAGCAGCAGCGGAACCGCCACGCGGGCCGGGGGACCGGGCCGGCGGCGACGCCGCGCCGCGCGGTGCTGGGGGGACGCCGGAGCGGGCGGGGGAGCGTGCGGTGCCCGCGGGGCCCGGGTGGCCTGGGCGGTGTACGCGGCGGTGGGCACGTCGGCACCCTGCCACGGCTGCGGTGCGGAGGGCCCTGGGGCGTGCGGATACGCGTACGGGGGCTGGTGCCGTGGGCCGGGGAAGCCGGGGTCCTGCGGATGGACCGGCGGAGGGGCCGGTGCGTGGGCGGGCGGCCCAGGGGGGCCGGACACGGGGGTGGACGTGCCGGTGGCCTGCGGGGGTGGCAGGGGGAAGCTCCCGGTGTCCGACATCACGGACGGCCGTACGGGTTCGGGAGCCGGTGTGGGGGCGGAGGCGGGTGAGGGCGGTGGCGCCGGCGCCGACGGCCCTGGCGCACTGTCCGCCGCCCGCCCCGGTGCGGAGGGCCGCCGCGGATCCGTCGGTGCGTCGTCCAGTCCCTTGGCCCGCTCGAGCGGGCCCCCGGGGCCGAAGCCCGCCGGCAGCGGCCCTATCTGGTCGAAGATCTCGATCAGCTCGTCGTCGGGCCCCGGCTCCGGCAGCAGCTCAGCGGCCGCGGCCAGCGCCTTGCGCGCCCCCGTGGCCGTGCGGAACCTCGCCTCGGGATCCGGCTGCACCAGCGTGGCCACGACCTGCCACAACGGTTCGGGGATGCCCTGCGGAGCCGGCGGCGTCCCGTGCTCCGCGAAGTACCGCACGAGCGTCCTGGCGTCGGGCTTCGCGCCCTCCAGCAGGTACAGGGCGACCAGTCCGACGGCGAACAGGTCGGCGGCGAAGTCCGGTTCCGCGCCCATCATCTGCTCCGGCGCGAGGTAACCGGGCGTCCCCACCACGAGGTTGGTCTCCGTCAGCCGGGGCTCGCCCAGCCGCATCGCGATGCCGAAGTCCGACAGCCGGAGCCGGGGCCGCCCCGTGCCGGTGGCCTCGAGCAGCACGTTGGCGGGCTTGACGTCCCGGTGCACGACGTCCTCCGCGTGCACCGCCGCCAGGCCCGACAGGAGCTGGTCCAGCAAGACGCAGACGAAACCGGGCGGCAGCGGGCCGTAGTCCCCGACCAGATGGACGAGTGAACCGCCCGTGACCAGGTCCATGGTGAACAGGACCTGGTCGTCGTCGGCGGCCCAGCTGGCCGGGGCGAGCACATGGGGATGGTCGATCCGCAGCGCCTGCTCACGCACGAAGCGCAGCAGCGAGTGGGCGTCCCTCTGCTGCAGCACCTTGGCGGCCACATAGCGCCGGCGGCGGTGGTCCCAGGCACGCCAGACGGCACCCACCCCTCCACGGCCGATCGGATCGACCAGCTCGTACCGGCCGGCGAAGACCTCACCCATGGCTGTGTGCCGCTCCTCCCCCTCGCGCCACTCCCCGCAAGGCCGGCCGGCGAGCGCTTCGACGGCCGGACCCCGGGGGTCAGTTCTGGTGGGACTGGTAGTGCGCCACGGCGTCGGAGGTGCGGCCGGCGCCGTACACCCGCAGGAACTCCGCCAACTCCGGGTGGGACGGGGAGAGGGCGTCCGCGGCGTCGATTATGTCGCCGGCGGCCGCCACCGAACGCAGCAGCGACTGGATCTCACGGACCACGCGCTTGACCGTGGGCGCTCCCGAACTGCTCGTCGTCTGCGTGGTGTTGCTGAGCACCGAGCCCCCCTGCGACTTCTTGATCTCGTCCATGCGCTCGGTGGCCTCGGCCGCGCTCACACTGCCGTCCGCGACCTGCCCCGCCAGGTCCTGGAGCAGCTGCACCCGCTGCACCACCGCGGGATTACCGATCTTCGCCCGCTGCCCGCTCATCAGCTGCGACAGCATCGGCGCGGACAGCCCCAGCACCCCCGCCAGACGAGCCTGGTTGAGGCCAAGATCGTCGATGAGCCTGCGGAAGAGCGCCCCCAGCGGCTCCCCGTACCAGTTCCGCTGCAGTTCCCGCGCTCTCGCGGTGGCTTCCTGCTGTGCGGCGTCCATTGCGTCTCCCCATCGCTTCCCCAAAAACCGCAGTTCGCTTCAGCGAACCACGCCGAGCATCTTACGGAGCGTGGTTGTTCATCGGGACCCCCAATCATTTGTGAGATACGGGGGGCGACCCGGTACTCTTGTCTGCGGCGCCCGCCGGTAAGAAGATCCTCCGGCCGGACGTCTCCTCCGGGGCCTTAGCTCAGTTGGTAGAGCGCTGTCTTTGCATGGCAGATGTCAGGGGTTCGACTCCCCTAGGCTCCACACCTCGAGAGCCCGTCCGACCTGCGTGAACACCAGGCCGGGCGGGCTCTTCGCGTCGCTGTCGTCACGCACCGTGGCGCAACGGGCCGGCGGACGGCGTCCAGCGCGGACGGTCGCGGCCCCCGCGCCGGGTGACCGCTCCCGCCGACGGGTTCGCCCACCGCGCCCGCCTGCGTCCCTCTGCTTCCCCCTTGCGTAAACGATCACCAACGGCGGGCGGATCGGGGGTAGTTGACGGTGTGACAGAGGCCACCGGCCTCCCGTCACCGGGTGGGAACGGGTGTGCGCGAGGCCACCGCTCAGCACCGGAGTCGCGCTGTCTGCTCTTGATATCGTCACCCCAGAGGGCACCAGCGCCACACCCCTGCGGGGCGGTGCCAAGCGGCGCACCGCCGCCGGAGCCGTCCGGTCGCTGCCGACGAGGTGAAAGGGGTAGAGCATGCGGGCCAAGGTACGAGCCGCTCTCGATGCGCTGTACATGAAGCGGCTGCTCAGAGAGCTGGAGGGTCGCCCACGCCCCCAGCACATCGGCATCATGCTGGACGGCAACCGCCGATGGGCCAAGGAATCGGGCATCGAGGACCCCCGCGAGGGCTACCGGGCCGGCGGCGCGAAGGTGCTGGACTTCCTGCGCTGGTGCGACTCCGCGCAGATCGAGCACGTGACCCTCTTCATGTTGTCCGACGACAACCTGCACCGCCCCGAGGACCAGCTCAACCCGCTGATCGACATCATCGCCGAGGTCGTGGAGCGCCTGGCCGCCCCGGGCAACCCCTGGCCCGTCGAGGTCGTCGGTGCCCTCGACCTGCTGCCGGCCGAGTCCGCGAACCGTCTGAAGACCGCGACCGCCGCCACCCAGGGCCGCAAGGGCGGAACGAAGGTCGACGTCGCCGTCGGCTACGGAGGCCGCCGGGAGATCGTCGACGCCGTGCGGTCCGCCCTCACGGAGCACGCCTCCGCGGGAGGCGACATCGACGAGTTCATCGACACGTTCACCATGGAGCACATCTCCAAGCACCTGTACTCCAAGGCGCGCTCCGAGTCCGACCTCATCATCCGCACCTCCGGAGAGCAGCGGCTGTCCGGATTCCTGCTGTGGCAGTCCGCCTACGCCGAGGTGTACTTCTGCGAGTGCTTCTGGCCGGACTTCCGCGAGATCGACTTCCTGCGCGCCCTGCGCTCCTACTCCCTGCGCGAACGCCGCTACGGCCGCTGAGGAGACGACGGAGCCCCGGGACACCGGCGGGCTGTTCCACGTGAAACATCGCCGCGGGGCGGGAGACCCGGAAGACCCACCCCACCCCCCCCAGCCCCAACCTATCGAACAACCCCCCCACCCACCGCCACAGCACCGCACCGCCGCGCCCACCGCCGCCACAGACCAACCCG